>NZ_JBHVJT010000140.1:0-9893 GCF_042798815.1 Kitasatospora sp. NPDC057738
GGACAGGCCGGTAGCTCTCCTCGGCGAGCATCCGGTAGAAGCCGAGCAGCAGTGCCTTGACCGGCCCGACCCCGCCGGCGGCGGATCGTACCGGTTACCGGTTGCCGGAGCGTCCGGTGGTGCTGCTCGGCGTGGCCGTCCCCCCAGACGGCTTGCCGTTCTTCGTCGCAGCGGTGTTGCCGTGGTGGCCGTCGCCGCCCTGACCGATGGTGCCAGCGGTGACGTCCTTGCCCGGCACCGGGGTTCCGCTACCCGGGACCAGGGACGGAGCGGGCTTGCGCGTGGTGTCGCTCGGGCCCACCGGGACGGGGGTCGCGACGCCCTGCGGCACGACCTTCTTGTCCGCCGGCACCGGGGCCGGGACGGACTTGGCCGCGACGCCCGGGGCGACGGCGGCCGGGGCGGCCGGCGCGGACGGCAGCTGCAGGGTGACGCTGCTCTGCAGCGCGCCCGGGGACACCCAACCCGAGAGCGTACCGGCGTAGGACGAACCGAACCCGCCCGTTCCGATGGCCAGCTTCTGAGCAGTTCCGGTCGGCATGGTGGCCTGGACCTGAACGCCCGACGGCGCGTTCACGGTGATGGTGCTGCCGACCCGGTAGGCGGTGACCTGGCCGGCGGCGAGCGCGTTGTTCCAGGCCGCGCGGCGCTGGAACTCCTGGCCGATCTCGCGCTGGCTCAGGTTCACGATCGGGGCGCTGTCCGCGTGCAGCGAGCGGTAGGTGCCGAGGATCTTCTCCAGCACCGGGTACAGGATGCGGTCCTCGGACAGGTTCGACTGGTGCACGAAGTGCGGACGCGGGTCGTTGTTCAGCACGTGGCCGAGGTCGATCCGGGCCTCCAACGGCACGATGTACGACTGGTAGCCGGTGTTGACGTCGAGCGGCTGCGGCAGGCAGGTCGAGTTGGCGTTGTTCTCGCAGACGCCGCTGCCGCCGTTGGCCTTGCTGGTGTAGATCCAGTTGTACTCGTCGGTCTCCTCCTTCGCCGTGGCGGCGTTGTAGAAGACGTTCATCGGGTACCGCGGCACGGTCAGCACGGACGAGCCGACGGCCCGCTGGCCGGTCTCGCGGGAGGCGTCGCTGGCGGTGAACTTGATGCCGTTGGCGGCCAGTGCCGGGGCCAGGTACGGGTTGTCGCTGGTCTCCTGCGGGGCGGTCAGCAGCCCGGAGTGCTCACCGGTGACCAGGGTCTGCGCGTCGAACTGGAGGCCGCGCGCGGTGGCCCAGTCGGCGTTGTTCTTGATCTGGGTGGAGATGGTGTTCTGGTCGACCCAGACGGTGCCGCCCGCGCTGTTCTTGGAACAGACCCACGGCACCACGGTGACGTTCTGGACGCAGCCCAGGTACGGGTGGGTGTAGGTGTGGTTGACCCACCGGTAGCTGCTCTGGTCGGCGATCATCCGGTCCGCCGTGGGGTCGGCGGTGGTCTCGTGGTCGGCCTTCCAGTCCTCGCTGCCGCCACCGTTGAACACCATGTCCAGGGTGAAGTTGTTGGCGGCCTGCCACTGCTTGAGGTGGTCGGCGTCGTCGACGGTCATCCGGATCGGGCTGGCGGTGTCCGGGGTGCCGGGCGGGCAGGTGACGTCGCCGGGGGTGCACTTGAGCGTGGTGTCCCAGCGGTCGTCGGCCAGGAAGACGTCGTCCACGTGGGTGGCGAAGTAGTTGCGGTCGTAGCCGAGGTGGACGCCCTGGGTGAGCCAGTCGACCATGCCGCGGGCCAGCAGCCGGTACTGCTGCTGGTACTGGTTGTAGACGAACGTGACGACCAGTTCCTTGCGGCCGTCGTGGGTGTACTCGCCGACCAGGGAACCGCGGGCGGTCGCATTGGGTATCGGCGCGTCGACCAGCGGGACGAACGAGGCGCCGGCCGGCAGGCTGGCGAGCGGGGTCGCCAGGTAGCCGTAGCTCTCGCTGACGTTCGTGTCGTTGTCCTCGAACGGGACGCTGCCCTTGAGGTACCCGAACGGGCCCGAAGTGCCGGCCGCGGTGGTGGCGCCCTGGAATCCGTCGAGAGTGCCCACGAATCCGGGATTCTGAGCGTAGTTCAGACCCACTGCGGGGTTGGCCCACGTGTACGCGTCGATCTGACGGACGTTGAATGCGGCTTCGTAGCTCGCGATCGCCGTCATCTCGGCGGCACTGTTGGGGAAGGGGTTTTCGTTGGGCAGCACGATGCCCTGGAACTTCCCCCGGGGCAGGCCGTTCACCGTGTCGCTCAGGAAAGCGGAGTTGATCACGGGACGGTTGGGGTCATTGAGGCTGACGACCTTGTAGGGCGTGCCCTGGCTCTTCAGCTCGGCGGTGATGGCGGCGACGGACGGGCCGCCGTCGTCGACGACCAGGACGGTGAGGTCGATCCTGGGCGGCGTGGTGTCGCCGTGGGCCAGGGTGGTCTGCAAGCCGCTGGCCAGCAGGACTGCCGCCGCGCACGCGGCGACTCTTCGGGTCGCTCGACCCATGGTGATCCTCCCCTTGGGGCCGGCGCGGCGCTCCTCGGCGCTCGCCTGCCCGTGTAGCTGTTCGCGGGCAGCAGGCTGCCCGGGCCCATCCTGGTCGAGGGACGGCGGTGCGAGGGACCAATTGGGCGAGAGTGCAGCGAACCTGTTACCAACGTTCATGGCGAAGCCATGAAGGCGCTGATTGTGACCGGAACCGTACCGGCGGCGCAAATAGTGAATTGAAAATGAAAAACCGGAAGCTGAGTGCTACACGTGGTTACCGAGGGTGTGCCCGGTGGGGTGGGCGGGGCACCTACACTGTCGTCGTTGCGCATGACACTCTTGCACATCCCACCGCCCCGTTGGGCAGGTTCATGCAATATCGGGCACCGCTGTGCCATGTGACAGTCCGAATATGCAATGGAGGCGCTCGCGTGGTCGATCAGCATACCGAGCCGGAGGGATTCCTGAGCGTACGGAATGCGTCACCGAAGCCCGCCGGAACGCCGCTGGTCGGACGCAGTCTCGGTTTGCGCGGTGCGTTGAATGCCCGGGATCTGGGCGGGTACCGCGCGGCTGACGGGCGGATTCTGCGGCGCGGGGTGGCGCTGCGCAGCGATGGCCTGAACCGTGTCACCGCCGAGGACCTCGGCCCGCTCGGCGCGCTCGGCCTGCGCAGCGTGGTGGACCTGCGGAGCATGGACGAGGTCCGCGGCGCCGGACTGGACCGCCTGCCAGGCGGTGTGACGCTGCATCATCTACCGCTACTGGCAACGGACTTCGACATCTCGCTGCTGGTCCGCGACGCGCTGGCCGACCAAAGTCCGCAGCGCCAGCGGGCGTTGCTCGGCGACGGCCTGGCAGCCGCCCTGATGACCGGCCTCTACCGATGGTTCGTCACGGATCCGGTGGCGCGCGAGCGCTTCGCGGCCCTGCTGCGCCTGCTGGCCGCCCCGCAGGGCCCGCCACTGCTGTTCCACTGCTCGGCGGGCAAGGACCGCACCGGCTGGGCCGCCGCGCTCCTGCTGACCGCCCTCGGGGTGGACCGGGGGACCGTCCTGGCCGACTACCTGCTCACCAACGAGCGCTCGGCTCCGGTCGTGCGCGGGGTGCTGGGCGACTTCGCCGCCCGTGGCCTGATGCGCGAGCCCGAGCTGCTCCTGCCGGTCTTCCGGGCCGACGGCGGCTACCTGGACGCGGCCTTCGCGGAGGTCGAGGCCGGCTGGGGCGGTTTCGACGCGTTCTGGCGGGACGGGCTCGGGCTGGACGACGAGGTGCTGGCCGGGCTGCGCGCCAACCTGCTGGACGAGCCGGGGGCCGGGCGGGGCCCGGCCCCCGGTGGCGGGCTCAGCCCTCGTTGATCAGCCCCTCGCGCAGCTGGGTGAGCGTCCGGGTGAGCAGCCGGGAGACGTGCATCTGGGAGATCCCGATCTCCTCGCCGATCTGCGACTGGGTCAGGTTCCCGAAGAACCGCAGCATGATGATCCGGCGCTCGCGCGGCGGCAGCTTGGCCAGCAGCGGCTTGAGCGACTCCCGGTACTCGACGCCCTCCAGCGCGAGGTCCTCGTAGCCGAGCCGGTCGGCCAGCGGCCCGTCGCTGTCCTCCTCGCCGGTGCTGGAGTCGAGCGAGCTGGCGGTGTACGCGTTGCCGACCGCCAGGCCCTCGACCACGTCCTCCTCGCTGACCCCCAGGCAGGCCGCCAGCTCGGCGACGGTGGGGGAGCGGTCCAGCCGCTGGGAGAGCTCGTCACCGGCCTTGGTGAGGGCCAGCCGCAGCTCCTGGAGCCGCCGCGGCACCCGGACCGACCAGCTGGTGTCCCGGAAGAAGCGCTTGATCTCGCCGACCACGGTGGGCATCGCGAAGGTGGGGAACTCCACCCCGCGCTCCGGGTCGAAGCGGTCGATCGCCTTGATCAGGCCGATGGTGCCGACCTGGACGATGTCCTCCATCGGCTCGTTGCGGCTGCGGAAGCGCGCCGAGGCGTACCGGACCAGCGGCAGGTTGAGCTCGATCAGGGTGTCGCGGACGTAGGTGTGCTCGGCACTGCCCGGGTCCAGCGCGGCCAGCCGCAGGAACAGCGAGCGGGAGAGCGTCCGGGTGTCCAGTCCGGCGCCGGGCGGCGTCTGCGTTCCCGCGGCGGGGCCGGGTGGCCGGACCGTCTCGACCCGCTGCAGCGGGACCAGGTCCTCGGCGACGGCCGTGCCGGTGGCCCGGCCGGCGTGGATCTCCGCAGTGCCCAGCTCTCCGGACATGCACCCACCCCCTTGTGACTGTCGGTTGAACGGGGGCCGTCGCGCGGTGGTTCCCGGCGAGGGCCTTCCCCCTCCATACCGGAACACGGTCCACGGCAAACCCGAACGTCGCAAGATGTCACGCCGGGGTAACTGGCTGCAATCTCACTCTTCCCAGGAGTTGCCGGTCCGAAGCCTGGTCAGGATCCGTGAGAGCAAGCGGGACACGTGCATCTGGGACATCCCCAGCTCGGTGCTGATCTGGGACTGGGTCAGGTTGGCGAAGAACCGCAGCATCACGATCCGGCGCTCCCGCTCGGGGAGCTGGACCAGCAGGTGGCGGACCATGTCCCGGTGCTCGACCTCGGCCAGCGCGGAGTCCTCGTAGCCGAGCCGGTCGAGCAGGGCGAGCCCGCCCTCGTGCTCCTGCGCGGCCTCCAGGGAGGCCGCGTTGTAGGCCCGTCCGGCGTCCAGGCAGGCCCGCACGTCCTCCTCGGGGATCCGCAGGCTGGCGGCGATCTCGGGCACCTTGGGCACCCGCCCGTGCAGCACCGTCAGCTCCTCCATCGCACCGCTCACCTGGACCCACAGCTCCTGGAGCCGGCGCGGGACGTGCATGGTGCGGACGTTGTCCCGGAAGTAGCGCTTGATCTCGCCCAGGATGGTCGGCAGCGCGTAGGTGGGGAACTGGACGCCGCGGCCCGGGTCGAAGCGGTCGATCGCGTTGATCAGGCCGATGGTGCCGACCTGGACGACGTCCTCCATCGGCTCGCTGCGGCTGCGGAAGCGGGTGGCCGCGTAGCGGACCAGCGGGATGTTCACCTCGATCAGGGCGGCCCGCACCCGCTCCCGCTCGGGGGCGTCCGGGGGCAGCTCGGCGAGCCGCTCGAACAGCACCCGGGTCAGCGTCCGGACGTCCACGGCGGGGCGGCCGCCGGGGCCGCGCAGCCGGTCCGGGCGGAGCTCGCCGGCCGGGCTGGTGATCGCAGCCAGCACTTCGTCCACGGACACCTCACCCCTCCCAAAGTCGTCAACGGCGGGCCCTGCGGATCGGGTGTCGCGGCTGGCTCGGTACCTCGCCATGTCCGGCAAAACCGGTCATAGCATCACAAGGTGGGCACACATCGGGCAAGCACCCGACGGAGGTGTGTTGGTGGGGTGTTCAACCTTTCCCGGGCCGGCCGGCGAAGTGCCGCACGGATCGTTCCGGGACGGAGCAGGGGCGGCCCCCCCCGAGGAAAGGGAGGGGGCGGAGGGTCTTCCAGGGGGCGCATCCCGGGGGGGGTTCTGACAGGGGGGGGGGGGAGGGGGGGGGTGTTGGGGGGGGGGGGGCGGTTTTTTTTGGTGGGTTGGTGGGGGTGCCGAGTGGGTTTTTCGGGGGGGGGAGGGGCGCTCCCTTCCGGGGGGGGGGGTGGGCCGCGGCGGTCCGTCCGGGGGACGCGTCCGGGGCGGGTTCCGGACGGGCGGGGTGGGACGGACAGGGGCCGGACGGGTGCCGGACGGGTGCTCAGACCTCGATGTCGGCGATCACCCAGGTGGCGAACTCGCGCCAGAGGCCGGCCGCGGCCTGGTGGTCCGGGTGGGTCAGGTAGGCCTGGAGGGCGTCGCGGTCCTCGACCAGGCTGTTGATCGCGTAGTCGTACGCGATGTCGCGCTCGGTGGTGTTCCAGCCGCACTCCCACTCGCGCAGCTCGGGGATCACCGCGCCGAGCGCGTCGAAGGCCTTGGCGCCGGCGAGCACGCGCTCTTCGTCCTTGCCGACGCCTTCGTTGAGCTTGAACAGGACCAGGTGGCGGATCACGATTGCCGCTCCTCGCGGACGGGGACAGAGGGTCCCGCTCACCGTAGCCGGTGCGCCGGGGCCGGTCGCGGGCCGTCCGTCACTTGATCAGACCGGTCATGAAGGTGCCGACCGCCTTGGCGGCGTTCGAGATCCCCTCGAACCCGAGCTGCACCAGCTCCGCCGACCGGGAGGGCGAGGTGATGATCGAGTAGAGCACGAAGATGAGCAGGAGGGCCATGCCGATCCTCTTCGCCTGCGCCATCGGGTGACCTGCCTCCCAGCCGTGGGCCGCCGTCTTCCGGTCCCCGAGCGGCCTGCAGGGGGCAGCTTATCCACCCGGACGGGCTATCAAGTGTGCGACGCGTTCGGCCGGCGGGACGAAGGTCCCCGCGAGTGGGGCCTTTCTCCGGATGCCCCGTCGCGGGCCGGGCGGCAGGATGGAGGACGTACCGAGGATCTGGCAGGAATCCCCGGTGCGTGGATCCGGAGCTCCCCGCTGTGGGACCGGTCGCCGCGGCTTCCCCCGACGCGGCGCCGGTTGTGGGACTCCGCCGGGGGAGCGGTCAGTCCCCCCGAGCCGCTCCCCCTCCAGGCTCCGTACGGACCGGGCACCGGTGGTCATCGGCCCGGGGTACGGGGCCGTTTTTCGTGCCCGGACACCGGCCGGACAAACGCCGAGGGCCCGTCCGGATCGGACGGGCCCTCGGGCTTTCGAGCGGTAGCGGTGGGATTCGAACCCACGGTGGAGTTGCCCCCACACACGCTTTCGAGGCGTGCTCCTTTGGCCGCTCGGACACGCTACCGAGAGGAACTCTACCGGAGGGGTGGCGCAGTCACGAAATCCGTATCGCCACGGCGGTCGGCGGGCTCTCGGCGGCGGGCTCTCAGCGGTGGGTGTCGAAGAAGGCGCGCAGCTGTTCGCCGCACTCGTCGGCGAGGACGCCCCAGATCACCTCGGGGCGGTGGTTGAGCCGGCGGTCGCGCATCACGTCGAAGAGCGAGCCGGCCGCGCCGGCCTTCTCGTCGAGGGCGCCGTAGACCACCCGGTCGATCCGGGACAGCACGATGGCGCCCGCGCACATGGTGCACGGCTCCAGGGTGACGACCAGTGTGCAGCCGCTCAGCCGCCATTCCCCGGTCTTCTCGGCCGCCTGCCGGATCGCGACCACCTCGGCGTGCGCGGTCGGGTCGCCGACCGCCTCGCGCTCGTTGTGGCCGCGTCCGATCACCTCGCCGTCCGGGTCCAGGACGAGCGCCCCGACCGGCACGTCCCCGGTGGCCGGCGCCAGTGCGGCCTCGGCCATGGCCAGGCGCATCGGCGCCGCCCAGCGGTCGCGGACCGGGTCGGGGCGGACGGGTGCGGGCAACGGGGGGACGCGCGGAACGGTCAGCGGGGTGGATGCGGGCTGCATGGCATCCAGTGTCGGGTATCCGGCGGCGGACACCGGTACGACCGACCGCTCTACCGGACGGCCTCCAGGACCTCGCCGCAGCCCAGGGCCTCGGCGATCTCCTCCAGGGCGTCGCCCGGCACCGCGCCCTCGCCGCTGAGCGCGAGCAGGTCCTCGGAGGCGAGGCCGAACTCGGTGAGCAGGTGGGCGTCGCCCAGCGGGCCGACCGGGACGCCGCCGCGGGCGTCGGCGTCCTCCTCGTCCTGCTCCCCGGCCTCCTCGGTCTCGTCCAGCAGGTGGTCCAGGTCGCCGAACTCGCTCTCGCCGGCCTGGTCGACCAACTCGTCGGTGAGGACGGACCCGTAGGAGCTGCGGGCGGCGGCGGCGCCGTCCGACACGAAGATCCGCGGGTCCTCCTCGCCGTCCACGCGGACGACGGCGAACCAGGCGTCCTCCTGTTCGATGAAGATCAGGACGCTGTCGTCGTCCTGGGCGGAGTCGCGGGCCAGGTCGGCCAGATCGGCCAGGGTTTCGACGTCGTCGAGCTCCGTCTCGCTCACATCCCACCCGTCCTCAGTGCGAGCAAGCACTGCAGCGAAGTACGCCACCAGGGACACTCCCAAGATCATCGGTCTCGGCTGCCGGCGCGCACGGGCGACGCGAAAATCTGGCCGCCCCCGCGCCAGGGGCGGTCCGCTTGTTCGGACCGTCCCATCGGAATCGTGACAGAAAGCCCGCCCTCGCGGGGGGTGTTCGGCAGCGCGTCTTTGCAGGTCGTGTCGGAAGGGCCGGGTGGCGGACGGCGAAGTCGGGCGTGGCGGTCCGAAGCCGGTCGAAATTTGCTCCGAACGCCCGCCGGGGGTCGCCTCGGGCCGTTTCCGGGTCCGCGCCCGGGGTCCGCCCCCGGGCGCGCGGCGCGGCGGCGCGGGGCCGTCCGGGCCTTGTCAGATCCGGAAGGTTCGCATCCGCATGGCCTCGCGCATCCGCCGCTCCTTGGTCCGCCGGGGCTGGACCCGCTCCCGCAGCTCGCGCGCCTCGGTGAGTTCGCGCAGGAAGACGGCCCGCCGCCTGCGGCGCTCCGCCTCGGTCTCGGGGTGGTCGTACGGCGGGCCCGGGCTCCGGCCCGACCCGTCGACGGGCTCGTCCATCGAGCCGTCCCCGGCGTTCGGGTTGCTCGTCATAAGACGTGACATTCCCAGAACGGCCCGGTTGATACCACAGGAGGCACTTCCGTCCGGACATTCGCGACAGGTCACGGCGTGTCACGGGCGTGTCACCCGACCCGCCGCCCGGCTGGGGCACGGCGGGTCGTACACCCGTCCAGACCCGGGCTAACCTCGACACATGCGTCTCCACGTCGTCGACCACCCCCTGGTCGCCCACAAGCTCTCCACCCTGCGCGACGAGCGCACCGACTCGCCGACCTTCCGTCGCCTGACCGACGAGCTGGTGACCCTCCTCGCCTACGAGGCCACCCGCGACGTCCGCACCGACGAGGTGGAGATCACCACGCCCGTCGCGGTCACGCTGGGTACCCGGCTCAGCTACCCGCGCCCGCTGGTGGTCCCGATCCTGCGGGCGGGCCTCGGCATGCTGGACGGGATGACCCGCCTGCTGCCGACCGCCGAGGTGGGCTTCCTCGGCATGGTCCGCAACGAGGAGACCCTGGAGGCCTCCACCTACGCCACCCGGATGCCGGACGACCTCTCCGGCCGCCAGGTCTACGTGCTCGACCCGATGCTGGCCACCGGCGGCACCCTGGTCGCCGCGATCAGGATGCTGATCGAGCGCGGTGCCACCGACGTCACCGCCGTGGTGCTGCTGGCCGCGCCGGAGGGCGTCGAGGTGATGGAGCGGGAGCTGGCAGGTCTGCCGGTCACCGTGGTCACCGCCGCCGTGGACGAGCGTCTCAACGAGAACGGCTACATCGTCCCCGGCCTGGGCGACGCGGGCGACCGGCTGTACGGCACGGCCGGCTGAGCCCCCCAGCCCGAACCACCCGGACCACCGAACACCGAGAGCCCCCGGCACTGCGTCTGCCGGGGGC
>NZ_JBHVJT010000141.1:0-9524 GCF_042798815.1 Kitasatospora sp. NPDC057738
GCTGGAAGACCGCGACCACGGCGCCGAGCGCGGCGACCACCGACAGCAGGAAGCCGAGGGCCGCCTTCAGAGGCACGAGGATCGAGCGGAAGACCACCATCAGCAGGACGACGGCGAGGCCGACGACCACGGCGAGGTAGGGCAGCAGCGCGTCGGACATCTTCTGCGAGACGTCGATGTTCATCGCCGTGGTGCCGCTGACCAGGACCGTCGCCCCGGTGGCCGTCTTCAGGCCGGCCGCGTCGTGGCGGATGGCGTGCACGATGTCCTTGGTCTCGGCCTCGCTCGGGCCGGTCGCCGGGACGGCGTTGAGCAGGGCCGTGTCGCCCGCCTGGTTGAACATCGGCGGCGTCACCGCGACGACCCCCGGCAGCCCGGAGACCTTCTTGGCCACCTCGTTCGCGGCGGCCTTCGGGTCGGCGACGTCCTTGGCGTCCACCATGACCGTCAGCGGGCCGTTGAAGCCGGGGCCGAAGCCCTCGGAGAGCAGGTCGTACGCGCGTCGCTGGGTGGTGGAGGTGGGCTTGGACTCGTCACCCGGCAGGCCGAGCCGCAGGTCGAGCGCGGGGGCCGCGAGCACGCCGAGGCCGATCACACCGCCGAGCAGCACCGCGAGCGGGCGGCGCAGGATGAAGCGGGCCCAGCGGGCTCCGCCGTTCTCCTTCGCGGCCGGGGCCGCCCCGCCACGGGCCTTGCGGGCCTTGCGCGGCAGCACCTTGCGGCCGAGGAAGCCGAGCAGGGCGGGCACCAGGGTGAGGGCGACCAGCACGGCGATGACGACCGTCCCGGCGGCGGCCATGCCCATCTTGGCCAGGATCGGGATGCCGACCACGGAGAGGCCGGCGAGCGCGATCACCACGGTCAGGCCCGCGAAGACCACCGCGGACCCGGCGGTGCCGACCGCCCGGCCCGCCGCCTCCTGGGGCGCGCGGCCCTCGGCGAGCTCGGCGCGGTAGCGGGAGACGATGAACACCGCGTAGTCGATGCCGACCGCGAGGCCGAGCATCATGGCGAGGGTGCCGGTGGTGGTGGAGAGCCCGAGCGTGCTGCCGAGCGCGGTGATCAGCGCCATGCCGAGGCCCACGCCGACGACCGCGGTGAGCAGCGGCAGGCCGGCCGCGACCAGCGAGCCGAAGGTGATCACCAGCACGACGGCGGACAGCGCCATGCCGATCGCCTCGCTGCTGCCCCCGGCGTCGGCCTTGGCCATCAGCGCGGTGCCGCCGATCTCGACCTTGAGCCCGGCGTCCCGGCCGTGCTGGGCGGCCCGCTCCAGGGTGTCGGTGGCGGTCCTGGACACCTCGCCGGCCTTGGCGGAGTAGCTCACCGTCGCGTAGGCGGTGGTGCCGTCCGAGGAGACGGCGCCCGGCATCTTGAACGGGCTCACCGCGCCGGTGACCTGCTCGGAGCCGGCGAGCTCGCCGACCGTCCGCTCGACCGCCTGCTGGTTGGGCGCGGCGGTGATCTTCTGGCCGGAGGGGGCGACGAACACCAGACGCGCCGAGGCCCCGTCGGCGTGGCCGCCGGGGAAGCGCTCGTTCATCAGGTCGAACGCCTTCTGCGCTTCCGTGCCGGGCATCGCGAAGCCGTCGTCGGGTGCGGCGGGCGCCTTGGCCGCCAGGACTCCGACGGCTGCCAGCACGGCGACCCAGAGGAAGGTCACCAGCCGGCGCCGGACGAAGGTCCATCGGCCCAGGCGGTAGAGGAACGTGGCCACGGGAGAGCGGACTCCTTCGGATGCGGTTCTCGGGAACAGGAGGCGCCGCGGCCGACCGGACGTCCTGGTGGACGCGGTCCCCCGCAGCATGACCCATCCTTGATCGCCGACCCCTGCTCCGTCGTCGTCCCTGTGCAGGCCGTTTGCGTACTGCGGACGCAGTAGTGCCATCCCCCGCACGGAGGAGCGCACGCCCTGCGCCGGAAGCAGCCCCCGGACCTGCGACGGCAGCAGATCCGCTCACCCGTGCGGTCGGCGACGGCGGGCCGGGGACCGGTGGGCGAAGTAGCGTGATGTGCCTGACCCGTCCGCTGACGTGCGGTTCGGGAGGATTCGACCCGATCGGTGCTGCTCCGGCAGCCCGCCGCCGGAGGTGCCCATGGGCGTTCCAGCCGCCCGCATCGTGTTCGACGAGAGCGACCGCGCGGCCGTCGCCGAAGCGGTGACCGAGATGCTCACCACCGGCGCGCTGACCCTCGGCCCGTGGACCGAGCGCTTCGAGCAGGCCTTCGCCGCCGAGCACGGCGCCTCGCACGCCGTCGCGGTGAGCAGCGGCACGGCGGCGCTGGAGGTGATCCTGCGCAGCGTCGACGTCCGGGGCCGCGACGTGGTCGTCCCCGCCGTCACGTTCTACGCGACCGCCGGGGCGGTGGTGCACGCGGGCGGGCGGCCGGTCTTCGCCGACGTCGATCCGGCCACCCTCGCGCTCTCCCCCGAGACCCTGGAGGCGGCGCTCACCCCGGACACCGCCGCCGTCGTCCTGGTGCACATCGGCGGGCTGGTCGGCCCGCAGGTCGACGCCCTGCGGGCGCTGTGCGACCGGCGCGGCGTCCCACTGGTCGAGGACGCCGCGCACGCCCACGGCAGCAGCTTCAACGGCCGCGCCGCCGGCACCTTCGGCCTGGCCGGGGCCTTCTCCTTCTACCCGACCAAGGTCACCACCAGCGGCGAGGGCGGGATGATCCTCACCGAGTCGGCCGAACTGCGCGACGGGGCCCGGATCTACCGCGACCAGGGCAAGGGCTCCTTCACCACCAACCACCACGTCAAGCCCGGCTACTCCTGGCGGATGAGCGAGCCGCACGCCGCGATCGGCGCGGTGCACCTGCGCCGGCTGAAGGAGTTCATCGAGACCCGCCGGGCCGTCGCCCGCCGCTACGACACGGCGCTCGCCGGGCTGGACGGGCTCGACCCGGTGCCCGAACCGCCCGGCTGCCGCGGCAACTACTACAAGTACGTGGCGCTGCTGCCGGCCGGGGTCGACCGCGCCGAGTTCAAGCGGGCGGTGGCCGAGGAGCACGCGGTGCGGCTGTCCGGCGAGGTGTACGACCTGCCGCTGCACCTCCAGCCGGTGTTCGCCCCGTACCGGCGCGGGCCGCTGCCCGTGGCCGAGGACGTCTGCGCCCGGCAGGTCTGCCTGCCGGTGCACTCCGACATGACCGAGGACGAGACGGAGCAGGTGGTCGACGCCGTCTCCGCGGTGTACCGGCGCCTGGCCGGGTAGCCGGAGCGAAGGGAGCAAGATCGTGCGGATAGCCGTCACCGGGGGCTGCGGGTTCATCGGCTCACACGTCGTGGACCACCTGATCGCGGCCGGCCACGACGTCCTCGCGGTGGACACCACCGACAAGTACCTCAATCCGGACGCCGAGCACGCGCGGCTCGACGTCCTCGACCTCAAGGCCCTCACCGCGGCGCTGGCCGGCAGCGAGGTGGTCTACCACCTGGCCGCCATGGCCGACGTCGAGCAGGTCAGCGCCGACCCGGTCCGCGCGGTGCGGACCAACATCGACGGCACCGAGGCCGTCCTGGAGGCCGCCCGGCGCAGCGGCCTGAGCCGCACGGTCCTGGCGAGCACCGTCTGGGTCTACGGCGCCGCCCTCACCGACGAGCAACTCGACAGCAGCGAGCAGGAGTTGGACGAGCACGTACCGATCGAGCTGGAGCACAGCGGCCATCTGTACGTGGCCACCAAGCTCGCCGCCGAGATGCTGGTGCACAGCTACCGCGAGCTCTACGGGCAGCACTTCACCATCCTGCGCTACGGCATCCCGTACGGCCCCCGGATGCGGGACGAGCTGGTCGTCGCCCGGTTCGTCCAGGCCGCGCTGGCCGGACGGCCGATCACCATCGCCGGGGACGGCCGGCAGAGCCGCAACTTCGTCTACGTCGAGGACCTCGCCGACGCCCACGTCCGGGCCCTGTCCCCCGCCGCCGAGGACCAGACCTTCGCACTGGAGGGCTCGACGGCCGTCTCGGTGCGGGACATCGCCGACACGGTGGACGGCCTGCTGGGACCCGTCACCATCGAGCACATCGACGGGCGGAAGGCCGACTACGCGGGGCGGCGGATCTCCTCGGCGCAGGCCAAGCGGCTGCTGGGCTGGTCGCCGAGGACCAACTTCACCGACGGCGTGCGGCGGTACGCGGACTGGTACCGGGCCACCGTCGGCACCGCCGCCGGCGCCTGACCGGGCCGCCCGATGCCGCACGCCCTGCTGGTCTCCGGCTCGCTCGGACAGGGCCACGACGTGATGGCCCAGGCCTGCGCCGACACCCTGCGGGAACGCGGCTGGACCACCCGCACCGTCGACGCCATGGCCCTGCTCGGGCAGCGCTCGGGCGCGGCCGGGGAGGCGGTCTTCCGCCGGCTGCTCGACCTGCCCGGGGTGTACGACGCCTTCCACTTCTCGGCGCTGCGGCCCGGCGCCCGGATCGCCCTGCTCGCCGACGCGGCGGCCCGCGGCCGGCTGGTCCCGGCACTGCGGGAGCTGATCGAGGCGCAGCGGCCGCAACTGGTGGTCTCGGTGTTCGCCACCGCGACCTCGGCCGTCAACCGGCTGCTGCGGCAGGCGCCGGAGCGGGAGTTCCGGCACTTCGTGTTCTGCACCGACGTGACGCCGCACCGGCTCTGGGTGCAGGAGGGGACGGACCTGTTCCTGGTCACCTCCGAGGTCGCCGCGTGCGCGGTCCGGCGGTACCGGCCGGAGGCCGACATCGCCGTCGTGCCGGCGCCGTTGCGCCAGCCGTTCTACCGGCCGCCGCGACGGGCCGCGGCGCGGGCGGAGCTGGGCGTGCCGGCGGGCGCCGCGTGCGTCCTGCTGATGTCCGGCTCCTGGGGGCTCGGTCCGCTCGCCCGCACCGCCGCCTCGCTGGCCGCCGCCGGGCCGCACGTCCTCGCGGTGGCCGGGCGCAACCGCGAACTGGAGCGCCGGCTGCGGGCCGCCGCGCGCCGGGAGCCCCGGCTGCACCCCTTCGGCTACACCGACCGCGTGCCCGCGCTGATGGCCGCCGCCGACCTGGTGGTCACCAGCTCGGGCGACACCTGCAGCGAGGCCCGGGCGCTGGGCCGGCGGCTGCTGCTCCTCGACGTGGTGCAGGGGCACGGGCGCGACAACCTCCAGCACGAGCTGGAACTCGGCCACGCCGACGTCGCCACCGCCCACCCGGCCGAAGTGGTCCGCAACGCCCTGGCCGCGCTCCACCGCCCCGAGCCCGCGCCGTCCGCCGGCGCCACACCGGAGGCGTGGCAGGCGGGGTTCGGGGCGGCGCTGCGGCGGATGGGGCTGGGGTAGCCGCGCCGGGCGGGTCCGGGGCGGCCGGGGTTCAGTGCACGCCGACGGCCCCCGAGCAGGTCAGGGTACCGGTCACCGTGCCGGTGTCGCCGAGCTCCTCCGTGACGGGCATCGCGGTGAGCCTCGCGCCCCCGGCGGTGCGGCTCGCCCGTTGACCGATCGGCACCTCGCCCTTCCAGAGGACGGGACGGAAGCCCTTGAGCGCCAGCAGCAGCCGGGCCTCGCCGTCGCCGAGAACGAGCTCCGCGCGCGCGTCCTTCGCGCCCATCGTGGTCGCGGTGAGGGTCAGCGCGCCGGTCGGCGAGTCCTCGCCGACACAGACGACCGAACCGAACCGGTAGCTGCCGCCGTTGGCGGCCGACAGGGTCAGGCTGCTGCCGCCGGAGGCCCCGGGCGCCGTACCGGGCGTGCCGGAGGGCGGCACGGCGGACGCCTCGGCGGTCGTGGCGGAGGCGGTGGAAGGGGCGGCGGCGGAAGGGGAGACGGTGGCCGGAGCGGAGGGCTGCCCGGCGGAGCCGGTCGACGCGGGCGACGAGCCCGGACCACCGCACCCCGCCACCACCAGCGCGGCGAGACCGACCGCGACGACGGCCCGACCGCCGTACGGCACACGAGCGTTGACCTTCACGCGAGACCCCCTGCTCGTCCGGTACTCCTGACGACGCGTCGGTCACATCGGGCGGTTCCGGCCGGCGGGCGGCGGCACCCGGTGGTCGCGGAGGGGGCCGAGGGTGAGGCGGCGGGTGCGGCAGTGCGCGGCGATCAGGGGGAGCGCGGCGAGGGTGGCGCGCCAGGAGCCGGGGGCGGAGGTGCAGTCGGAGTCGTGCAGCAGGAGGGTGGCACCGCCGGTGAGGCCGGGGCGGGCGGTCGCGTAGACGGACGCACCGGTGGCCTCGGCCGTCCAGTCGCGGCCCCAGGCGGTCCACAGCACGCTGCGCAGGCCGAGGCGGCGGGCGGCCAGGGCCGGGCCCGCGGTCAGGACGCCGTACGGCGGGCGGTACCAGAGCGGACGGGCGCCGCAGAGTCCGGTCACCGCCTCGGCGGCGCGGCGCAGTTCGCGCAGGTCGCGGGCGGGGGCCGGGTACCACTGCTGCCGGTGGTGCCAGCCGTGGACGGCCACCTCGTGGCCGCGCAGCACCAGCTCGCGGCCGAGCCCGGGGGCGCGCTCCAGCATCGCGCCGAGCAGGAAGAAGGTGGCCCGGGCTCCGAGTTCGTCCAGCGCGTCGAGGACGTACGGGGTGCTGGCCGGATCGGGGCCGTCGTCGAAGGTCAGGGCGACGTGGCCGGGCGCGGTGCCGTGTCCGGCGGTGCGGCGGGCCAGGGTGCGGCGCAGCGGGGGCAGGCGGACGGCGGCCGGGGCGAGGTGCAGGAACTCCGCGCCGGCGGCGAGGGCGGTGGCGGCGACGGCGGCGGTGCCCGTCCGGTGCACGGCGGCGGCGCTCACTCGAAGCGGGCGGCCATCCGGCGGAACACGCCCGGTGCCACCCCGTGGAAGCGGGACGGGAAGCCGAGCCAGTGCGGGACGTAGAGGCGGTCGCGTTCGGTGGTGATGGTCGCCACCACCGCGTCCGCGACCCGGTCCGCCGGGACCAGCCGCGGCCAGTCGCGCTCGTACGGGGTGCCGCGCCGCTCGAAGAACGGGGTGTCCACCGCGCCGGGGAGCACCAGGCGCACCCCGACGCCCGTGCCGCGCAGCTCGTACCAGAGGCTCTCGGCGAACATCGTCAGCGCGCCCTTGGTGGCCGCGTAACCGGACTCCTCCCGCGAGCCGACCTGGCCGACGATCGAGCCGAGCAGCACGATCCGGCCGCGGCGGCGCTCCAGCATGCCGGGCAGCAGCAGGCGGACCAGGCGCAGCGGGGCGGCGAGGTTGACCTCGATCATCCGGTCCAGGGTGTCGGAGGGCGTCTGCGCGTACGGGCCGCGCCAGCCCAGGCCGGCGCTCGCGACCAGGGCGTCCACCCGGCCGGCCGCGGCCAGGGCGGCCTCCGCGAGGCGGGCCGGGCCGTCCGGCTTGCTCAGGTCCTCGGGCAGGGCGCGGCCGCCGGTGCGGTCGGCGAGTTCGTCGAGGCGGGCGCGGTCGGTGCCGGAGAGCAGGGTGTGCCAGCCGGCGTCGGCCAGGCGGGTGGCGGTGGCGAGGCCGATCCCGGAGGAGGCGCCGGTGATCAGCGCGACCGGGCGGTCGGCCGGGGCGGCCGGGGCGGTCGGGGCGGTCCGGCCCTCCGGAGCCGAGGGGGCCGAGGGGGCCGTGCGGGCCTTCGGGCCTGACCGCCGGGGTCGGGAGTGGGACTCCTCCGCCATCGGGCACCTGCCGCTCTGTGGCCGTGTCGCCGTCCGATTTGTCCGGCAAGTCACCTTCGCATGGCGGAGCCGTCCGGGCTACCGGGGCGGGACGGCGGGCTCCGCCTCGGTGTCCCGGTGCGGAGCCACCAGCTCGGCGGACTCGCCCTCCAGCTCACCGAAGCGGGAGAGCACGAAGGTACCGCCCACCGCGACCACGAAGCCGGTCAGCGCGCACCACTCGAACCCGGGCCGGGCGGCGTCCCCGAGCACCGTCACGCCGATCAGCGCCGGACCGAAGGTCTCGGTCACCGTCCCGGCAGCGGTCGCGGCCGTGACCGTCCCGCGCTGCAGCGCCAGGGCGTAGGCGAGGTAGCCGCCGAGGCCGCCGACGGCGAGCGCGTAGGCGGCGGGATCCGTGAGGACGGCGACCGGGCCGGAGACGTCCAGGACCCGCACGGCCAGGCTGGTCACGCCGAAGCCGACCCCGGCCAGCAGGCCCAGGCCGGCCGCGGCCGCATTGCCCTCCCGGCGCACCAGGACCACGGTGGCGAGCACCATGGCGGCGGTGGTGGCGAGCAGCGCCCAGTGGAAGGCGGTCGCGGCGTGGTCGCGGCCCTCCTGTCCGGAGCCGAGCGCCAGCAGGGTCAGGCCGAGGACCACCGCGAGGATGCCCGCGAGATCGCCCCGGCGCAGCCGGGCGCCCAGCAGCCAGACGGCCGCCAGGGCGGTGACGGCCAGGCTGGCGTTGGTGACGGCCTGGACGAGGAAGAGCGGGAGGGTGCGCAGGGCGACGATGCTCAGCACGAAGCCGACGATGTCCAGCAGCGTGCCGAGGATGAACTGCCAGGACCGCAGCAGCGCGGCCAGCAGGCCCGCCCGCACCCGGTCGGCGCGCGGGGCCGACCGCGCGCCGCGCGCCTGGAAGACCGCCCCGAAGCCGAAGCAGACGGTCGCGGCCAACGCGGTGGTGAGTCCCAGCAGCATGCCTCTCCCTGCCTCGCGGGGCAGCACTCGGTCCCCTCACCAGTCTGTGCCCGGGGGAACGGGGGCGCACGGATGGAGCGCACGGGACGGGGGTGCACGGGTGGAGCGCGTGGGGCGGGACGGGGCGGAGCGGCTCGGCCCACCGGGTCCACCTGAGCGGCGGGCGGTTTGCCGACGAGCGGTGTTGCGTCATGCCTGATCCATGATTCAGCACGCCGTGCCGCTCGCCGCATCCGGCCTGAAGATCGACTGGGCAAGGATGCCGACCTACAACACGATCATGTCCGTGGCCGCCGGTGCCGGGCTGCTGCTCGTGGTGGAACTGGGACGTCGGCTCCTCGCCCGGGGCCGCACCATCACGCTCGACGGCTGGGCGCTGGCGTTCGGGGCCCTCGGGTTCACCCTCGTCACCACCGGCCTGCACATGACCCTGACCTGGCCGCTGGCCAGGCAGGGCTTCCCGTTCGACAACATCATCTTCGGCGAGCCCGCCCTGGCGTTCGGCGTCCTCCTGCTCACCGCCTCCTTCTACCTCTGGAGGCGCGGCAGCGAGCTCCTCGCCGCGGACGGCGTCGACCGGACGGTCCGGGTGGCCGCGCCGATCTCGGTGTTCGTCTTCGGCATGGGGCTCGCCTGCTTCGGCATCGCCGCCGCGGGCTGGAGGTACACGCTCTTCGCCGCCCCGCCCGAGGAACCCGTCTCGGGGGAGTTCTCGGACCGGCCGTGGCTGGAGGCGAGCTTCATGTCCGGGCTGTACGTCCTGGTCGGCATCGGGGCGCTGCTCTTCCCGTTCGCGCTGCGCTCGCCCCGGCGGTGGACGAGCCCGGTCATCGGCGCCGCATGGGGGCTGGCCGGCCTCGCCTTCCTGGCGTTCGGCGGGCTGAACTACTTCACCCACATCGGGCTCATCGTCAACACCATGTGACCGACGGCGGCCGCTCCCCGGGGCCCGGTGGATCCGGATC
>NZ_JBHVJT010000142.1:0-9488 GCF_042798815.1 Kitasatospora sp. NPDC057738
GTCGTCCACCGCCGGGGCTACCAGGGGCCGTACGGACCGGTGTTGCTCCGACCGCCCCGGCCCCCGTTGCCTCCGGTCAGTGCCCGGATCGCCGGGCGGACGTCCACCACGTAGACGATCGAGGCGACCAGACCGGCCAGGGTGCCGATGCCGGTGAAGAAGTTCACCCCGAACAGGAAGTCCCAGCCGAAGGAGATCGCCAGGATCGCCACCCAGAAGCCCTTGGTCTTCTTGTCGGCCGCCCGGTAGGCGTCCTCCCGGCGGGTGGCCGCGTCGGCCAGGGCGAACAGCTTGTAGCCGAGGATGGCGATGGTCGCCCACCAGATCGGGTTCAGATAGGAAAAGGCCAGAATCTGCAACACTCCGACCATTTCGATCTCCTCTGCTCTCGACTCCGGCACTGCGACCGCCGCCCATCCTGGCACGACGACCGTCCACGACGGGGTCAACGTCCCACGGTCACCTACTGTGCCCCTCGGGGCACCACGTCACTCCGCGGCGTCGGCGGCGCCCTTGCGGGCCCGGGAGGGCTTCTTCGGGGCGGGCTCGGCGCCGCCCTCCGCGGCCGGCGCGGGCTCGGCCGGCTCCGCGACCTCGACCGGCTCCACGGTCAGCTCGGGCCGCTCGGACGGCTCGCCCTCCTCCGAGGCTCCCGGGCGGGCCTTGTCCACCACGACCTTGCCGCGCTCGGCCAGCTCGTCGTAGGTCTCCTTGGCCTTCACCGCCAGCTCGACCGCGCGGGCCACCTGCTGCAGCGCGAAGCCCTGGGCCCGCTCCTGCAGGGCCTTGAGGTCCGTCGGCATGCCGGTGACGGTCTCGGTGACCTTGGCCTGCGCCCCGGTCAGCAGCGACTGCGCCTCCTGGAGCGTGGCGGTGGCCTTCTCCTGAGCGCCCTTGCGGTCCGCCGCCAGCGCCTCGACCCGGCCCGGCACCTCGCGCAGCTTCTCGTACGCGAGGTCCCCGGCGCCGGCCAGGGCGTACAGCGGGGTCGGGTCGCTGAGGGTCTTCTTGATCTCGTCGGTGATGGGCATGGTTACCGGTCCTCCCGGTGGATGTTCTGGGTGGCTGGGCCGTCGGTCGTCGGGGTGGGTGCCGACGCGGCGTTCTCCTTGAGGAAGGCGTCGTAGACCGCGAGCAGCGCCTGCTTCTGCTGCTCGTTGATCAGCGGATCGGCCAGGATCGAGGCCCGCAGTTCCAGGCCCTCGCCCCGCCGCTCCTCCAGGATCCCGGCCTGGACGTACAGCGTCTCCGCCGAGATCCGCAGCGCCTTGGCGATCTGCTGGAGGATCTCCGCGCTCGGCTTGCGCAGCCCGCGCTCGATCTGGCTGAGGTACGGGTTGGACACGCCGGCGGCCTCCGCCAGCTGCCGCAGCGAGTACTGGGCGTTGCGGCGCTGCTCGCGGATGTACTCGCCCAGCGAGCCGACGTTCAGTGAGGCCATGCGGACAGCCTGCAACACCCCGCTTGCAAATGCAAGCAGGGTGCTAGCGGCAGCAAACGCGCGCGTCCCCGTCGGGGCGCGGCCGGGGCCGGGCGGACCGGGCGGTCAGGCCAGATGGGCGAGGAGGAGCTCGATGAGCCGTTCGGGGGTGCGCAGCGGGAGGTAGTGGTCGGCGTCCGGGACGAGGTGGCCGCGGGCGCCGGGGATGTCGTCGGCGAGCCGCCGGGCGATCGCCGCGATCTCCGGGTGGTCGCGGTCGCCGTGGACGACCAGGGTGGGCGCGGCGACCGTGCCCAGGAGCGGCTCGGCCGCCCGGGCCGGGGCGCCCGCGAGGTGGTGCTCGCTGACGATCCGGCGGGCCGCGTTCTCCTCGACCATCGCCGCGATCAGCTCGCCGCCCGGTGCGCCGCGGCCCAGGGCGGCCCAGACGGAGAGCTCCAGCTCGGCCAGCTCCGCCGCGTCGCCACGGCGCCGGGCCTCGGCGTAGGCGGTGGTCTCCGGGGACGGCGGCCAGTCGTGGCCGCTGACCGAGGCGCCGACCAGGCCGAGCGCGGTGACCCGGTCGGGGTGGGCGAGGGCGAAGTCCAGGGCGGTCTCCCCGCCCATGCTCAGACCGACCAGCGCGGCACCGGGCAGACCGAAGTGGTCCAGGACGGCGCCCAGGTCCGCGACGTCGTCGAAGGCCTGCTCCGGCGTGCTGGAGCGGCCGAGGCCGCGGGCGTCGTAGCGGATCACGTCGTGGTGGCGGGCGAGCGCCGGGGCGACGGCGTCCCACAGCCGGGAGTCCATGCCGGAGCCGTGCAGCAGCACCACCGGGCTGCCGGCTCCTCGGCGCTCCGCCCACAGCCGGCCGCCGCCGGGGGCCGGGACGTGGACCGTGCGGACCTGTTCCGCGGGGACGTGCTCCGCGGGGACGTGCTCCGCGGGGACGTGGACCCCGGAGCCGGGGGCTTCGGAGCCGGGGGCGTCAAGTGCAGGGACGTCCGAGGCAGGGGCGTCGGGGGCGTCGGGGTGCGGGCTCATGCGGTGATCCTTCCAGAGCCCCGGCGAGGCCCGCCGGTCAGCCGGACTCGGGCAGCCGGACCGGCATCAGCACGGAGAAGGTGCCCGAACGACCGGGCGTGCGGACGGCCAGCGGGGCGATCGGGCCGCCGAGTTCGAGGAGCAGCTGCCCGGGGCGGCCGGCGTCGAGGGCTTCCAGCAGGAAGTCCCGGTTGACGGCCAGTCGGTAGCCCTCGGGGGCCGGATCGTCGGCGACCGTCAGGCGGCCGTCCCCGGTCAGGGTCAGGACGGTGACCTCGCAGTCGGCGCCGTCCGGGCCGGAGGGCAGGGTACGGGTGGCCCCGGCCGCCACGGCCGCCCGCAGTTCGGCGGCCGAGAGGGTGATCCGGTGCTCCGGCGCGAGCCGGGTGACGGCCCGGTGGTCGGGGTAGTCGAAGTCCAGCGCGGCGCCCTCGATCCGGTGCTCCCCGACCTCGGCCCGGACCGGACCGCCGCCGAGGGTGAGCGCGACCTCCGCCGCCCCCGAGCCGAGCAGCGCGCGCAGCGCGTCCACCAGCGCGGTCGGGACGACCGTGCCCGCCACCGGCCGCTCGGGCGTGTCACCGGCGGCGGACACCTCGGCGAGGGCCATCCGGTAGCGGTCGGTGGCGACCAGGCGCAGCACCGGCCCGTCGGGCTCGAAGAGCACGCCGGCGAGCGAGGGCAGCTCCGGGTCCCCGCAGACCGCGAAGCGGACCGCGTCCAGGGCGGCCGCGAGTTCTTCGGCCGGGACGGTGAACCGGAGTCCGGCGGGGGTGGTGGTCATCGGCTGCTCCCTCTGGTCGATCATCGCGTGGATCAGGGAGAGCTCGCGGCGGGCGTCGGCGAGGCCGTCCTCCAGACGGCGCAGGTGCGCGTCGAGCACCTGCCGGGCCTCCTCGCCGCCGGGCGCGGCGCCGAGCACGGCGCGGACGTCCGTCAGCGGCAGGCCGACCCGGCGCAGCCTGGCCAGCAGCCGGGCGTCGGCGAGCTGGCCGGGCCGGTACCAGCGGTAGCCGGTCTGCGGATCGACCCAGGCGGGGGTGAGCACCTCGGCGCCGTCGTAGTAGCGCAGGGTGCCGACGCCCAGTCCGCTGGCGCGGGCCAGTTCGCCGATGCTGTGCAGCTCGCTCTCCATGCCGGTGACTCTGCGGGCTCGACCTGGTCGAGGGTCAAGCCGGGTCGGGCCGGTCGGCGCCGTCGCCGGGGGCGGGAGCGGGAGCGTCGGCGGGAGCGGGAGCGTCGGCGGGAGCGTCGGCGGGAGCGGGAGCGGCGGCGGGAGCGGGAGCGGCGGAAGGGACGGGGGCCGAGGGAGGCACGGGCGCGGCGCCGGTGAGGTGGGCCAGCTTGTGCGGGTTGCGGACGCTGCGGATCCCGGCGATCCGCACGGTGCCGTCGGGCTGCTCGGCGAATTCGAACACCGACACGGAGTCGACGGCGCCGTCCACGGTGACCAGCGCACCGGGCTCGCCGTTGACCAGGACCGGACGGGCGCCGGCACCCTCACCGAGCTGCCCGAGCACCCCGAGGACGAAGCGGGCGACGTTCTCGGCACCGACGACCGGCCGCAGCGCGGCGCGGATCACCCCACCGCCGTCCGTCCAGGCGGTGACGTCGGGGGCGAGCAGTTCGAGCATCCGGTTGAGGTCGCCGCCGGCGCAGGCCACCAGGAACTCGTCGGTGGCGCGGCGGCGCAGCTCGGGCGGGGCGTCGTAGCGCGGCCGGCCGGCGCGCACGTGCGCCCGGGCCCGGCTGCCGACCTGACGGCAGGCGGCTTCGGTGCGGTCCAGGGCCTCGGCGATCTCCTGGTAGGTGAATCCGAAGGCCTCCTTGAGCACGAACACCGCCCGCTCCAGCGGGGACAGGCTCTCCAGCACCACCAGCAGGGCCACCGAGACCGTCTCGGCCCGCTCGACGCCCTCGGTCGCGTCCGGCTCGGTGACCAGCGGCTCGGGCAGCCAGGGGCCGACGTAGGACTCGCGGCGCACGGCGGCCGAGTCCAGCTTGTTGAGCGCGAGGTTGGTGACCGTACGGGCCAGGAAGCCGCCGGGACTGGCGACCGGGCCGGTGACGCCGCTCCAGCGCAGCCAGGTGTCCTGGACCAGGTCCTCGGCATCGGCGACGCTGCCGAGCATCCGGTAGGCGATGCCGAAGACCGTCCGCCGGTGCCGCTCGAAGTCGGCCAAGCGGGGGTCGGCCGACCGGGAGTCGGCCGACGGCGCGTCGTGGGTGTCGGTCACCCGCGCGACGCTACCGCACGGTAGCCGCCGCGCTCAGCCCCGGAAGGCCTCGTAGGCGGGGGCGAGCACGACGGCGAGGTCGCGGCCGTGCACGGTGATGCCGGAGCGGCCGAGGCGGCGCAGCGAGGACTCGTCCGGACCGTCCTCCTCCTCCTCCGCCGCCGGCGCGCGGCGCAGGGTGAAGTCGCCGCACCAGTAGGCGGCGACGTTGACCACGGGCGGTTTCGGTTCGTCGCTCACGCGTCCTCCTCGGCCACGGCGTCCTCCCGGGTGAGGGCGACCAGTTCGCGCAGCGCCTCGACCGGCAGGTCGGTGAGCCAGCGCTCCCCCTCCCCCACCACCGCATCGGCCAACGAGCGCTTGGCGGCGAGGAGTTCGTCGATCCGCTCCTCGACGGTGCCGACGCAGACCAGCCGGCGGACCTGGACGTCCCGGCGCTGGCCGATCCGGAAGGCCCGGTCGGTGGCCTGCTCCTCGACCGCCGGGTTCCACCAACGGTCCAGGTGGATCACCTGGTTGGCGGCGGTCAGGTTGAGGCCGGTGCCGCCGGCCCGCAGCGAGAGCAGGAACACCCCCGGCCCGTCCGGGGATTGGAAGCGTTCGACCAGCTCCTCACGGCGCGCCCGGGGCAGGCCGCCGTGCAGGTAGAGCACCTCCTCGCCGAGCCGGCGCTCCAGGTACGGGCGGAGCATCGCACCGAACTCGGCGTACTGGGTGAAGACCAGCGTCCGGTCGCCCTCGGCCAGCGCCTCCTCCAGCAGTTCGGCCAGCCGGGCGACCTTGCCCGAGCGCCCGCCCACCGCCGAACCGTCGTGCAGCAGTTGGGCCGGGTGGTTGCAGACCTGCTTGAGCTTGCCGATCGCGGCCAGCACCGTGCCGCGCCGCTCCACGCCCCGGATGCCCTCGACCCGCCGCAGCAGGTCGGCGACCACGGCCTGGTAGAGGCCCGCCTGTTCGGCGGTGAGGTTGCACCAGACGGTCATCTCCTGCTTGGCGGGCAGCTCGGCCGCCACCGCCGGGTCGGACTTGACCCGGCGGAGCACGAACGGTGCGGTGCGGCGGAGGAGTTCGGCGGTGCGTTCGGGACTGCGGTGCAGCTCGACCGGGATCGCGTAGCGCTCCTTGAAGCGCTCGGCCGGGCCGAGCAGGCCCGGGTTGGCGAAGTCCAGGACGGCGTGCAGTTCGGCGAGCCGGTTCTCCACCGGAGTGCCGGTGAGCGCGATCCGGTGCCGGGTGACGGGAAGGGCGCGGATCGCCCGGGACTGCGCGGTGCCGCTGTTCTTGATGTGCTGGGCCTCGTCGGCGACCACCCGGCGCCAGCGGATCGCGCGCAGGGCGGCGAGGTCGCGCTGGACCAGCCCGTAGGTGGTGATGACCAGGTCCACGCCCCTGACGGCCGCGGCGAGTTGCTCCGCGCCGAGGCGGCCGGCGCCGTGGTGGACGTACCGTCGCAGACCGGGGGCGAAGCGCTCGGCCTCGCGCTGCCAGTTGCCGACCAGGGACATCGGGCAGACCAGCAGGGTGGGGCCGGCGGTGTCCTCCGCCCCCTTCGCCGCCCCCTTCGCCGCCTCCGGCCCGTCCGCCGCCTTCAGCCCGTCCGCCGCCTTCGCCGCCTCCGCCCGCTCGGAGGCGAGCAGGGCGAGGGTCTGGACGGTCTTGCCGAGGCCCATGTCGTCCGCCAGCACGGCGCCGAGGCCGAGTCCGGACATGGTCCGCAGCCACGCCAGCCCGCGTTCCTGGTACGGGCGCAGCTCGGCCCGGAAGTCCGCCGGCAGCTCCGGGGCCGGGGCGGCGACGGCCTGCCCGGCGAGCAGCTCGCCGAGCGGGCCGTCGGCGCGCACCGAGGTGACCGGCAGCCCGGCGACCGTCGCCTCCGGGTCGAGGGCGAGCCGCAGCAGCTCTCCGGCGGCGAGCACGCCGTCGCGCCGGTCGGCGAGGAAGGCGAGCGCGGCGGCGATCTGGGCCGGGTCGGCCTCCAGCCAGGTGCCGCGCACCCGGACCAGCTCCTGCTTGGCCGCGGCGAGTTCGGCCAGTTCCCGCTCGGTGAGCGGCTCCCCCTCCGGGCCGAGCGCGACCTGCCAGCGGAAGGCGACCACGGCGTCCCGGTCCACCTGGCCGGCGGCCGCGAGCGAGCCGGGTGCGGGCGGGGCGGTGGCGCGCAGGGCGAGCCCGAGCCGGGGGCGGCGGCGCCACCAGGCGGGCAGCAGCACCCCGAAGCCGCCCTCGGCGAGGGCGGGCGCGGCGGTGCGCAGGAAGTCGAGCGCGCCGGCCCGGCCGAGCGGCAGGGCGGACGGGTGGGAGCGGTGGCGCAGCCCGTCCAGGGCGGGCCAGCGGTGGGCGGCGCGGGCGAGTTCGGCGACCAGCACGTCGACCGGGTCGGCGCCCTTGCGGGCGAGCGCGGCGTGGGCGGCGCCGCCCTCGTGCAGGTCGGCGGCGCGGACCAGCAGGGAGGGCTCGTCCACGGCCTGGAGCAGGAACTCCAGCTGCCACGCGTCGTCGGAGGGCCGGCCCTCCGGGTCGTCCTGATCGGGGCCGAGCGGCTCGACCAGGCGGAAGCAGAGCCGCAGCGCCGGATCGACGGGCTCGGCGGCGGCGTACCAGGCGCCGAGCCCGCGGCGCAGTCCGGCGAGCTCCTCGGGCGGGGAGCCGTCGAACCAGCCGTCGGGGGTGGTGAGGGCGTGCAGCCAGCGCTCGGCGACGGCCGCCCCCGGTCCGGCGCCGCCGTCGACCGGGAAGGGGGACGGGGCGTCCGCCAGTGCGGCGCGGGCCTCGGCGTCCACCAGTGCGCCCAGGGCCGCGCCCAGCAGCGCGTCCCCGTCGTCGGCGCCGTACGGCCACTCCCCCAGCAGGACGGGCGGGCAGCCAGCGGCCAGGGCGGCGGCCTCGCGGCGCCCGGCCGGGGTGAGGTCGGGCCGCCACCGGGCCTGCGGGCGGCCGTCGGCGGCGGTCACGGGCAGCGGCTGGACCCGGCCGCGGCCGACCGTCCGCCAGGCGAGGTCGTGCACTCCGGTGAGCCAGCGCAGCGAGGGGCCGTGGACCACCTCGACCCGTCCGGCGCCGGGCAGATCGCTGCTGGTGACGGCCCAGACCGGGTCGAAGACCTCACCGAGCAGCTGGGCGGCGGCCCCGGCCCCGAAGAGCAGGGCCGGCACCCGCCAGGGCGTGAGCACGGCGCCGCCGCGCGGCGGGGCGACCGGAAGGTCGGGCGAGGGCGCGGGGACGGTGCCGACGGTGGGCAGCAGCAGGGTGGCCCAGCGCTCGGGGGCCTGTCCGGCGAGCCAGCCGAGACCCGGACCGATGCCGCCGAGCACGGCGGCCAGCTCGCCGGCCGGGCAGGCGTAGGGGTGGGCGCGCGGGGCGGGCCGGTCGGGCTGCGGTTCGGCGGCGCCGGGGTGGGCGCGGGCGTCCTCGGCCCAGAGCGCCAGCTGCCCGTCCGCCCGCCAGAGCGCGTGCAGGACGAACATCGGGGGCCTTCCGGGCGGGGTGGGACCGTCCTTCGCAGCCTATCCGGGAGGTCCGACAGGGCGGGTCCGCTGAGCCGTTCGGAGGAATCCGGAGCACCATGGTTGAAAGTTGAACGAAGTTGTCCTACGCTGGAGCCAACAAGTTGAAGCCTAAACAACTGGCTTCGAACCAAGGAGGAAGCCATGGGCCTGTTCAACCGCACCAAGACCGTCACCGCCCCCGCCGCGACCGCCGTCCCGACCCCGGCCGGCCCGGACCTCGCCCACCTGACCGGCGACTGGACCGTCGACAACACGCACAGCGAGATCGGCTTCTCGGTCCGCCACGCGATGGTCACCAACGTCAAGGGCCGCTTCACCGAGTACGACGGCAAGCTGCACCTGGACGGGACCCACCCGGGCAACTCCTCGGCCGAGCTGGTGATCAAGGTCGCGAGCGTCGACACCAACCAGGCCCAGCGCGACGAGCACCTGCGCACCGGCGACTTCTTCGCCGTCGACACCCACCCGGAGATCCGCTTCCGCAGCACCTCCGCCCAGCTGCTCGGCGGCGACTCGTACCGGATGACCGGCGACCTCACCATCAAGGGCACCACCCGCCCGGTCGTGCTCGACCTGGAGTACACCGGCAGCGCCACCGACGCGTACGGCGCCGACCGGGTCGGCTTCGAGGGCAAGGCCGTCGTCGACCGCACCGAGTTCGGCCTGACCTACAACGCCGCGCTGGAGACCGGCGGCGTGCTGATCGGCGAGAAGGTCAAGCTCAGCTTCGACATCTCCGCCGTCAAGGCGGCCTGAGCCGGCCGTCCCCCCGAGCACCGCCCCTGCCCTTCCCCCCGGGGGCAGGGGCGGTCTTCGCGTGACGGCCGCCCGCCCGTACGGCGGTCGGCCGCCCGCGTCCGCCCCTGCGCCGACAGCACCGTGTCCACCCCTGCCGCAGCCACGCCGCGTCCGCCCCTACCGCAGCAGCGCCGCGTCCGCCTCGGGAAGCCAGCTGCCCGGCGGACGGCGCAGCCAGCCCTCGGCCGCGCCGAGCGCGCCGGCCGCGGCGGCGAGCGCCCGCAGCCCCGGGTGACGCTCCCCGGGCCGGTGCACCAGGCTGACCAGGCTCAGCGGCACCGGTTCCACCAGCGGCACGTTCACCGTCCCCGGGATCCGCGGGCCGCCGACCGTGGTCAGCATCGGATCGCCGTGCCGGGCGAGGTAGCGGGCGGTCTCGTCGACGCCCACCGGCGGCACGTACGGCGCGGCCGCCGTCAGACCGTGCTCCCGCAGCAGCCGGGTGCCGAGGTCGGCCCACTCGGTGGTCGCCGGGTTGCCCGC
>NZ_JBHVJT010000143.1:0-9325 GCF_042798815.1 Kitasatospora sp. NPDC057738
GGGACGACGGTGTACCCGGTCAGGTCGAGGTCGCCGGGTTCGGTGTCGCCGCCGAGGCCGGCGATGCGCTCGCCCCCGACGGCGAGGCGGTCGCCGTCGACGACGCCGCCGGGCAGGACCAGGCGGGCGCCGGCCAGGGTGATGCGGTTCGTGACGATCATGGGTGGGTCCTGGATGCCGTTCGCGGGGAGGGGCGGATTCTCGTGCAGGGGAACCGGAGCGGAGTCCCGGGCGGGGGAACGCCGACCGCCCGGCCCACCGGAGCCGGTCCGGTGGGCCGGGCGGCGCGGATCACGGCTGGACGGCCAGCGCGAACACGTGGATCGCAGCGGCACTGGGCAGCGTGACGGAACGGATCGTCTTGCCGGGCGTCAACGGGACGGTGTTGGTGAAGACGCCGTAGCCGGTGCCGAAGTTGCCCGGTCCGGTGGGCGTGTTGCGGTGGTCCGTGGTGAACGCGGTCTTCGCGCCGTAGGCGTCGGTCGGGGTGCAGCACCAGTTGGGGAAGCCCAACTGGCCGCTGCTGGTGGTGCCGTCGGTGTAGGCGACGGTGACCGTGCCGGAGGCGAAGCCCGCTTCGGCGCCGAGGAAGCCCAGCGCGCTGCCCTGGCCGCTGAAGGTGATCTCCTGACCGGCGGCCGACACGTTGTCGTTGGTGCCGGCGGCCGCGGACGGCCAGGTGAAGCTGAGGCCGTTGGCGCTGATCGTGGCGCCCGCGGTGGCGCCGGCCCGGGCCAGGGCCTGCGCCGAGTAGCTGTTCCCGGCGCCGTCGAAGTTGCCGGGAGCGGTGTCGCTCTCCGAGGTGGCGCCGACGTTGTTGAACGCGGCCTCCAGCGACGGGTAGGGCACGGTCCGCACGATCGTCTGCTCACCGCTGACGGTGTCGACCCCGGCCGGCCGGGCCCGGTAGCTCGCGGTGGCGGTGATCGCCGTGACCGTGGTCCCGGGAGCGCCCTGGGGGCCGTGCACCGTCACCGTGGCCGACGCGGTTGCGCCCGGCGCGATGCGCGGGAGCGCGACGGTCGCCGGGGTGACGGTCCAGTCGGCGGGGGCGCTGATCCGCAGGTCGGTGTCGTTCAGCGCGACGGCGCCGTTGTCGGCCAGGGTGATCCGGTACGTCCCGGGCTCCTGGGCCGTGCTGACGTCCTGCCAGGTGACGGTGGTGGCGGGGGCCAGGCCGTGGGTCGCGCCGGGGTGGACCCGGTAGAGCACCGTGGCGTGCGGCGGCACGTTCGCGGAGATCACGCCGGTGGTCCCGACGGCCTGCTTGGTCACCAGGTCGTCGAGCCGGTAGCCGGCGGCAGCGGGCAGGCCGGCCCGGGCGGCGGTCGTGGTGATGGTCTGCGCGGTGTCGGAGGAGTTGAAGAGCGCGACCGCGCGGTCCCCGCCGGCCAGCGGCTTGCTCAGCACGTCGTAGCCGGTTCCGTGCTGGACGACGCGCCCCTGGAGGCCCAGCCGGTCCTGGTCGACGGCGATGACATCGCGGTTGCCGAGCAGGTCCAGCGCGGCCGGGGAGAGGCGGGTGAGGTCGGTGCTGGAGATCAGCGGCGCGGCCATCATGGCCCACAGCGAGATCTGGCTCTGCATCTCGTCCTGGCTGAGCCCGGAGTCGCCGGCGAGCAGGAAGTCGGGGTCGTTCCACCGGCCGGGGCGCTGCAGGTCGGCCAGTCCGACGTTGTAGCCGTAGTTGTACGTGATCGACGCCCACTTCTCGGCGCCACTGGCCTGGCCGAGTGCGATGTCCGCGCCCTCCCGCCACAGGTTGCCGAGCGGCGCGGACCAGCGGATCACCGAGTCCCAGTTCGGCGTGCCCTGGAAGTAGGCGGGCGCGGAGATCGAGAAGACCATCCTGCGGTGGGTGTTGAGCAGCGCCCGGCTCATCGCGGTGTAGGTGTCGCGGTAGCTCTGCTCCTCGGTCTCACCGGGCTTGACCGGGACGTTGCAGCCGTCGAGCTTGACGTAGTCGACGGCCCAGGACGCGAACAGGTCCGCGTCCTGCTGCCAGTGGTCGAGGGAGCCGGGGTAGCCGCCGCAGGTGGTGGTCCCGGCGTCCTCGTAGATGCCGAACTTCAGGCCGAGGTCGTGGACCTGGCGGCCGACGTAGGCCATGCCGTGCGGGAACAGCTGCGGGTCGGCGACCAGGTTGCCCTGGGCGTCGCGCTGTCCGGACATCCAGCAGTCGTCGATGGTGACGGTGTCGTACCCCTTCTTCGCCAGCCCGGTGGAGACGAGGGCCCGGGCGTTGTCGAGGATGGTCTTCTCGTCGATCCCGCACTGGTAGTACGACCAGTCGTTCCAGCCCATGGGCGGCGTGGGGGCGTAGTTGGGGTACTCGGCGACGGTGCCGGGCGGGGAGGGCTCGGCGGCGACCGCGGGCTGTGCCAGGAGCGTGGCGGTGGACACGGCGGCGAGCGTCGTACAGCAGGCGACGGTGGTACGGAGCCACCGGCGGAGGGCAGTTGACACGCTTCGACCTCACGGGATCTCGGGGTCAGGGCATGGATGGCTGCTGTGGTCCCAGCCGGATCATTTGTACGGGGCTCTGCTCGTTCTTGACAAGATGACGGGCAAAATAAGCAGTAACACGCACTCAATTGCAAAGTCCGAGCACGAGTGCACCTGGGGACCGGCCCGGCCGAGCAGCCACCGGTCGCGTGCGGGATCTTCCGGATCCCCGCGGGTCAGTGGGCTACGGCAGGGTCCAGCGCTGGTTGGCGCCGCCGTTGCAGTCCCAGATCTCCAGCGGGGTGCCGTCGGCGGTCGCCGCGGCCGGGTCGTCCAGGCAGCGGCCGGACTGGGTGCTCTTCAGGGTGCCGTCCGGCTGGGGCGTCCACTGCTGGTTGGCGCCGCCGGTGCAGTCCCACAGCTCGACCGGGGTGCCGTTGACGGTGCCGGCGCCGGTGACGTCCAGGCACTTGCCGTTGTGGGTGAGGGTGCCGTTGGAGCGGGTCCACACCTGCTGGGCGCTGCCGTCGCAGGCCCAGAGCTGCACGGCGGCGCCGCTGGTGCCGGCGGCGGGGCGGGCGCAGGTGCCGGGCAGGGCGGAGGCGATCGGGCCGGTGTGGGTGGTGGGCGTGCCGGGGGTGAGGGCGAAGTTGTCGAACTGGTCGGTCTGGTAGCCGGTCACGCCGAGGCCGGCGCGGCCGTTGGTGAAGCTCGCGTCGGTTGCGCTGCCCACGGCGGCGCCGTCGATGCTCGCCGTGAGGGTCTCGTTGTCGAGGGTGAGCGCGACGGTGTGCCAGCGGCCGGTGCCGAGGGCGGCGGTGGTGCCGCTCGCGAGGGTGGTGAAGTTCCACTTGGTGTCGCTCTTGTCGATCGACCAGGCGCCGGTGTCGCTCACCCGCAGGTGGTAGGCGTTCAGGCCGTTGTTGTTGCGGCCCTGCTGGCCGGCCCGGCCGAGGAGTTCGACCGTGCCGGACTGCTCGAACATGGTGTCGGCGGTGACGGTGTAGTTGGACCAGCTGCCGTCGCCCATCATCGTGTACGGGGCGTTGTAGGGCTCGTCGGTCCAGCGGATCGGCGAGGTCGGGGCCATCTGGCGCAGGCAGGTGCCGGTGCGGCCGCCGCCGCAGGCGACGGTCTGGAAGGCGCCGTTCATGTCCGTGAAGTACTTCGGCGAGGTGGTCGTCGCCGGGGTGTCGAAGCCGTCCGCGTAGGGCAGCTTCATCGGCGCGGCGGCCGGCGGGGTGGCGGTGCCCTTGCCCTGGCCGGTGGTGGTGGTCACGGTGTAGACCCGGCCGGGCTGGAGGGTGAGGGTGTAGCGGCCCCCGGACGGGGTGACGTCCTTCTGCTTGACGAACCACTGCGCCGGGTCGTTGGAGTTGAGGTCGGTGGACCAGACGTGGACCTTGCCGGTGGACAGGCCGCCGGAGACGGTGAAGTTCGCGGTCTGGGCCGCGGTGGCGTCCAGGGTCTCGATGACAGTGCTGTAGTCGCGCTTGTTCGTGCTCTTCAGCGTGACGTAGCTGCCGTTGGCGCGCGCGCCGCCGAGGTAGCCGCTCGCGGCGTCGATGTAGCTCCAGCCGGGCTGGGTGAACTGGGTGGTGTGCGCCGTGACCCAGGTCGTCTTTCCGATGCCGTAGTTGCCGGACCACGGCTGGTTGGCGATCGACATGCCGTCGGTGGAGAAGAAGAGGTCGGGGTAGAGCGCGGCGATGACCGGCCAGTTGATGAACGAGGTCATCTTCCCGTCGAGATAGCCTCGGTTGATCCCGCGCGCCACCGCCGGGGCGCCGCTGTTGAGGTCCTGGGAGCCGTTCTCGCTCGCCCACAGCGGCTTGCCGAGCGCCTGGGCGGTCGGCGTGCTCGGGCACTCGGTGAAGGAACTCATGTACCCGCAGGGGTAGTGCACGCCGACGACGTCGACGGCGTTCTTGAACGCCGGGTCGGCGGCCATGGCGTCGGCCACCTCCCAGGTGTCGTCGGCGGCGACGACCTTGGTGGCGCCGTAACCGCGCGCGACGAGCGTGCTCTTGAGGTTCTCGTACCAGGCCTTGTCGAAGCCGCGCTCGTTCCAGCCGCCGAGGTAGGAGACGTTCAGGTGGTGCCGGCCGGCGCAGCCCATCCACGACATCACGTAGTCGATGGAGTCCTGGGACCAGAAGTTGCCGCCGCTGCCGGTGTTCCCGATCCAGCCGGGGGCGCCCCAGGACAGGCCGATGAACTTGATGTCGGGGTTGCGGGCCTTGGCCTGGTCGGCCAGCCACCACTCGTAGCCCTGGTTGCAGTCGACGGTGCCCCTGGTGTGCTCGATGCTCGGCTCGGCGCCGTCGGTGGAGTTGGTGTCGCCGCCGATCTCCAGCTTCAGCACCTGCAGCGAGGCGCCGTAGCCGGGCTTGAACAGGTAGTCCAGCAGTTGGCTGCGCTGGGGCTCCGGATAGTCCACCAGCAGGCGGGAGTTGCCGCCACCGCCGGAGATCGCGCCGACCCCGTCGAAGGTCAGGCCCGGCTTGGTGCCGTCGACGGTGACGGCGGTGGAGGTGGCGGCGGTGGGGGTGGTGGCGCTCTCCGTCGCGGCCAGGGCGGCCGGCGGCGCGGCCAGGCCGCCGAGCGCGCCGGCGAGGACGAGCGCCGCGCTCAGGGCGGTGCGCCAGGTCGAGGAGGGGTGTTGACGGCCCATGGGCGTCTCCGAGGGTGGGGAGGGGTGGGGGCGGTGTTGCTCCGCGCCGGGCACCCGGTCGGGGCGCCCGGCACGACGTCGGGGCAGGGGGTTCTCCGGTCCCGTTACGAGACGGTCCACTGCTGGTTGGCCCGGCCGGAGGCGCAGGTCCACTGCACGACCTGGGCACCGTCGGCCGTCGAAGCGCCCGTGACATCCAGGCACTTGCCGCTGTTCACCGAGACCAGCTGGACGCGGGCCCCGGTGTCCGGGACGAGGGTCCACTGCTGGTTGGCCTTGCCGGCGGCGCAGGTCCACTGGACGACCTGGGCACCGTCGGCCGTCGAAGCGCCCGTGACGTCCAGGCACTTGCCGCTGTTGGCCGAGACCAGCTGGACGCTGCCGGTCCCGGCGACCGGCACCAGCATCCACTGCTGGTTGGCCTTGCCGGCGGCGCAGGTCCACTGGACGGCCTCGGCGCCGTCGGCGCTCGAAGCGCCCGTGACGTCCAGGCACTTGCCGCTGTTGACGCTGGTCACGGTGTGGGTGGCCGGCGCGGCCAGCGGCGTGACGGTGGTGTTGGCGAAATCGGCGTGCTGGAACCCGCCGACGCCCAGGCCGATCTGACCGATGCCGTGCCCGGCGTCGGCGACGGAGGCGACCTGGGTGTGGTCGATCGACGCGGTGATGCTCTGGCCCTGGACGGCCAGCGCGAGGTTGTGCCAGGTGCCGGCCCCCGCGCCGGGGTAGCTGCCGCTCGCCAGCACGGTGTCGGCGCCGGAGCGGTTCTCGCTGAACAGGCTCCAGGCACCGGTGTCGTCGATCTTCAGGTGGTAGCCGGAGCGGTCGTGGTCGACGTGGTCGATGCGGCCGAGCAGTTCGGCGGAGGTGCCGGCCTGTTCGAAGGCGACGTCCGTATTCGCCTGGTAGTGGGCCCAGGACGGGTCGCCCAGGAGGGTCAGCGGGGTGTAGTTCATGTCGTCGTGCCACGGGATCGGCGCCCGGGTGATGACCTGGCGCAAGCACACCGGGGTGGTCGCCCCGGACGGGCAGGGCGCGGTCTCGAAGGCGCCCGCCCAGTCGTGGAAGTAGCGGGCGGTGGCCCCTTCGGAGTAGCCGCCGAGGTCGGCCTGGTACGGCAGTGGCATCGCGGCGGGTGCGGGCGGCGCGGCGGTGCCCTTGCCCTGGCCGGTGGTGGTCGTGACGGTGTAGACGTAACCGGGCTGCACGGTGAGCGAGTACGAGCCGCTCTTCGGGGTCACGTCCTGGGCGTGGACGAACCACTTCGACGGGTCGGTGGAGTTCATGTCGGTGGCCCAGACGTGCACCTGGCCGGTGGACAGGCCCCCGGCGACCTTGAAGGTCACGGTCTGCGCGGCGGTGGCGTCGGTGGCCTCGATGACCGTGCTGTAGTCCTTGCCGGACTTGAGCGTGACGTAGCTGCCGCTGTGCGGGTCGCCGTTGGCGCCGGTCCCGGCCAGGTAGCCGCTGGACGTGTCCAGGTACTGCCAGCCCGGCTTGGCGAACTGGGTGGTGTGCGCCATCACCCAGATGTCGCGGCCGACCGCGTAGTTGCCGGACCACGGCTGGTCGGCGGCCATCAGCCCGGCTCCCGCGTACGGCAGGTTCGAGGGCCAGGAGCTGACCAGCGCCCACTTGATGTCGGCGGTGATCCGGGCGTCGAGGTACTCGCGGTTGACGTTGCGGGCCAGGGCGGCCGGGTCGGCGCCGTAGCTGTCGTTGTCGTCCTCGGAGGCCCAGAGCCGCTTGCCCAGCCCGGTCGCGGTGTCGCTGCCCGGGCAGGCGGTGTAGACGGGGGTCGAGTGCCAGCAGGTGCCGTGCAGGCCGATGACGCCGACGGCCTTGGCGAAGGAGGGGTCTGCGGCCATGTCCGCGGCGATCGACCAGTGCTCGTCATCGCTGTCGGACGCGACCAGGGTGGTGCCCTGGTGGCCGTGGGCGTCCAGGTCGGTGCGCAGCTTCTCGAACCAGGCCTTGTCGTAGCCGCGCTCGTTCCAGCCGCCGAGGTAGCCGACGTTCAGTCCGTGCTGCCGGGCGCAGCCGAGCCAGGACTCCAGGTACGTGATGTTGTCCTGGGACCAGACGCCGCCGTTCAGCCAGCCCGGCGCGGCCCATTCCAGGCCGTAGAAGGTGATCCCGGGGTTGCGGGCCTTGGCCTGCTCCATGAGCCACCACTCGTACCCGCGGTCGCAGTCGACCTCGGTGGGGGTGCGCATGTGGGACGGTTCGGGGCCGTCCGAGGAGTTGGCGTCCCCGCCGATCTCGACCTTCAGCATCTGCAGCGAGGCGCCGTAGCCGGGCTTGAACAGGTAGTCCAGCACCTGGCTGCGCTGGGGCTCGGGGTAGTCGACCAGCAGACGCGAGGTGGCGCCGCCGCCGCTGATCGCGCCGAGCCCGTCGTACGCGCGCCCCGGAGAGCGGCCGTCCAGTGTCACGGACTTCGTCGTGGGGGCCGGCGCGGCCACCGCGGGCGGCGCGGCCAGCGCGGCGGTGGTGAAGCCGAGTGCGAGCGCCGCCAGGGCCGTGACGCCCCGGCGGATCGGGTGGGGTGGTTCGCTCATCGACTACTCCTGTCGTCGGGCCGGGTCGGCCGGGTGGGGGCCCGCCGGGACTCGGTCGCCGGACGGGGCCGGGACGGGAGTGGCGGGTGCATGCCGACATGCCGGGGAGGACAGTAGACCCAACATTCAACAGTAATCAACAACTTCGGATGAAATACAACGCGATCGGCCACCCGCCCACAGGGGGCTGCCGCCGATCCGGGTTGCCACACGGGCACAGCACCGCCTCGCGGACATGCCCCTGCCAGGCGCTATTGACGTCGCCCCGGCTTTGCCCGAAGCTGTCCACGACAACAACCTACCAATCAGTAAGTTCCGATGAACACGCCACCACCTGCTCCGATCCGGAAGATCGCGGCCCGATCCGTCGACTTCGGCCCCCCATCCGCGGCGCGACGGGATAACGAGACGGTCTCGATGGCTCCGATCCGGAAACATGAGCTTGACTCAGCTCAGGGCCAGGCGTTTTCTTTTGACCCACCACGTTTGATCGTGGTGTTTTCTGATTGGTTTTGTTGCTTCTCGCCGATCGGCCCCCACCCTCAGGAGCCCCCTCCATGCACCTCCCCCTCCGTGGCCGCCTGGCCGCGATCGCCGCGCTGAGCCTGATCACCTCCGTCGGCCTGACCGCCTGCTCCACCGGACAGACGTCCTCGAACAGCGCGGACGCGCCCGTCGCCCCGGTGTCCGGCAAGGTGACGATCACCTACCTGCAGAAGCAGGGCGACCAGCAGTACTTCGTGGACGAGGCCGCGGGCGCCAAGGCCAAGGCCGCCGAGCTCGGCGCCGAGCTGAAGGTGGTGAACCTGGGCAACGACGCCAACAAGACGGTCGGCGAGGTGCAGGCCGCGATCGCGCAGAAGAGCAACGGCCTGATCATCGTGGTGCCCGACCCGGCGGTCGGCCCGCAGGTGGTCCAGACGGCCCGGGACGCGAAGGCCGCGCTGCTGACCTCCGACGACCAGGTCTGCACGAGCGGACCGGCCCCGGCCCAGTGCGCGGCGACCGACCTGGTGCCCCGGATCGGCTTCTCCGGTGCCCAGATGGGCGGTGAGGTCGGCAAGCGGGCCGCCGAGGAGTTCAAGAAGGCCGGCTGGAACGCGGCCGACACCCGGATCATCTCCGCCTGGAAGCAGGACGTCACCGTCTGCGGCGACCGCGTGAAGGCCGCCAAGGACGCCTTCGACCAGGCCGTGCCGGGCGTGCAGCTGATCGACGTCGCGACCGACAACACCCCGACCGGCGCGCAGGACAAGGTCGCCGCCACCATCACCGCCAACCCCGGGGTCAAGCACTGGGTGGCCTGGGGCTGCAACGACGAGAACGTCCAGGGCGCCGTCACCGCCCTGCAGAACGCCGGGATCAACCCCGACGACATCGACGGCGTCGGCCTGGGCGCCTACCTCGCGTGCAAGAACTGGGCCTCCGGCAAGCCCTCCGGGATGAAGGCCGCCCTGTTCATCAACGGCAAGGACGTCGGCGCCCTGTCCGTGCAGACCATGTACGACAAGCTCAAGAACGGCAAGGACTTCCCCAAGGAGGCCTTCGCCCCGACCACGATGGTCGACGCCGCCACCTGGCAGTCCGCGGGCGTGTCCTGCAGCTGACGCCTCGCCGAGCCGCCGGTGGGGCGGGCGGGCACCGA
>NZ_JBHVJT010000144.1:0-8962 GCF_042798815.1 Kitasatospora sp. NPDC057738
GGCGGTGCCCGCGCCGCCGGCCGCCGCTCCGCCGGTCGCCGCACCCGACGGGGCCGCGGTCGAACCGCCGGCCGCGCCGCCGGTCGCGGTGCCCCCGGTGGCGGCACCTCCGGTGGCGGTGCCCGGAGCGCCGCTGGTCGGCGCCGGAGCGGCACCGGTCGAGCCGCCCGCCGGTGCGGCCGGGTCGGCGTTGTCCGGCCCGCAGGCCGCGAGCGACAGGGCGGTGGCCGCCGCGAGCGCGGCGAAGGTCAGCTTGGTGGTGTACGAACGCATGGTGCGCATTTCTCCTGGGCGCACGGCCGCGACCGTTGCCGGCCTTTGCCCAGTGCGGCGCCGCCCGTCGTGACAGGAAGGGTCGATGACGACATGGGTCCAGCGGGCAAGAAGCCGTCCCCCGATCTGGCTTGCGGTCAGGGACCATACCAGTCATCCGGATTGCCGGACGGGCTGTGGCGGGCCCGTGACCGGGCCGGGTCCAGCCGGTGAAACACCCGGCGGGTGACCTGCGCCGATCGCGTAGATTGCGGGGGTGACGGCCGGGCCCGGGCCCCGCCGTACCCGCACCACACCGGAAGGGCGTACAGCGAGATGAGCGAGGACTCTCTGCGGGACGAGGTGCTGACCGCGCGGCGGATCGTCGTCAAGGTCGGCTCCTCCTCCCTGACCACGGCGGCCGGCGGCCTGGACGCCGACCGCGTCGACGCCCTGGTGGACGCGCTCGCCAAGCTGCGCGGCCGCCCCGGGGCGCCGGAGGTCGTGCTCGTCTCCTCCGGCGCGATCGCCGCCGGCCTGGCCCCGCTCGGCCTGGACCGGCGGCCCAAGGACCTGGCCCGCCAGCAGGCCGCCGCCAGCGTCGGCCAGGGCCTGCTGGTCGCCCGCTACACCGCCTCCTTCGCCCGGTACGGGATCAGGGTCGGCCAGGTGCTGCTCACCGCCGAGGACGCCAGCCGGCGCGCCCACTACCGCAACGCCTACCGCACCCTGGACCAGCTGCTCGCGATGGGCGCGATGCCGATCGTCAACGAGAACGACACCGTCGCCACCGCCGAAATCAAGTTCGGCGACAACGACCGGCTCGCCGCCCTGGTCGCCCACCTGGTCCGCGCCGACCTGCTGGTGCTGCTCTCCGACGTGGACGGCCTGTACGACGGCGACCCGTCCCGCCCCGGCACCAGCCGGATCGCCGAGGTGCGCGGCCCGCAGGACCTCGACGGCATCGAGATCGGCAGCGCCGGCAAGGCCGGGGTCGGCACCGGCGGCATGGTCACCAAGGTCGAGGCGGCCCGGATCGCCACCGGCGCCGGCATCCCGGTGGTGCTCACCGCCGCCAGCCAGGCCGCCGACGCGCTGGCCGGCCGGCCCACCGGCACGCTCTTCCTGCGCACCGGAAGCCGGACCTCCGACCGGATGCTCTGGCTGGCCCACGCGAGCAGCCCGCGCGGGGCGCTGCACCTGGACGAGGGTGCCGTCCGGGCGGTCGTCTCCGGCGGCGCCTCGCTGCTGCCGGCCGGGGTCACCAAGGTCGACGGGGAGTTCGCCGCGGGTGATCCGGTGGACCTTCTTGCCGAAAACGGCCACATCGTGGCTCGCGGACTGGTCAACTTTGATGCGAGGGAGTTGCCCCGCCTGCTCGGCCGGTCCACCCGCGACCTGGCCCAGGAGTTCGGCGCCGCGTACGAGCGCGAGGTCGTCCACCGCGACGACCTGGTCGTTCTGCGCGGCTGACCGGCCCGGCGGGCCGGCACCGGCCGCCCGGCCGATCGGCGCAGCGCGCACGGCGGACCGCTCCGTACCGGGAGCGGCCCGGCCACGGGCGAGGAGGGGCGCAGCCGTACCGGTCGGCCGAGGGTCGACGGGGCCGGTGGGGACGACAGGACATCGCCGAACAGGAGGCCGCCGGTGGAACGCAGGCGCGAGGCAGCGCTGACCGCAGGGACGGCGGGCCGGCGGCTGACCAGCATCGACGGCGGGCGCGGGGACGGCCCCGCCGAGCCGGCCGGTCCGCCGCCGCAGAGGCCCGGCGGGGTGCGCAGGATGCGGCCCGAACGCGACCGGGCGGCCCAGCCGCCCACCGTGCCCGAGCAGGCGCGGCTGTGGCACGTGGTGCTGAGCGTGGCCGGGCAGGTCACCCCGCTGCCCTCGCTGCGCGCCTCACTGGAGCAGCTGGCGCACGACCACTCGTTCTTCCTGACCGCCCGCTACGCGGCCGACCACGCGGAGATCCGCTACTGGGAGCAGGCCCGGGACCTCCACGACGCGGCGGCCATCGCGCTGCGGCTGTGGGGCGAGCACAAGGTCACCGCGAACCTGCCGCCCTGGGAGATCGTCGGGCTGGAGGTGGTCGACCGGGCGACGTACCACAAACGGGTGGCGGAGGGCTTCGGCGACCCGCCGCCGCACCTGGGCGGCGTGCACCCGTACTGAGCCGCCCCGTACTGAGCCGCCCCGTACTGAGCCGCCCCGTACTGAGCCGCTCCGTACTGAGCCGCCTCGTACTGAGCCGTCCCGTGCCGGGCCGTCCCCGGCGGCCGGGCGCCCCCCTCGGGCCGGCGATCGTCGGGCCGGGACCGGCGGAGCGGCGTCTCACCGGGCGAAATACCGCCCGGGCGGGGCGGGTGCAGTCGCTACCCTTGGCGGCATGACCAGCGACCTCGCCACCGCCGACAGCCCCGTCCTCGCCGTAGCGCGCCGAGCCCGGGAGGCCGCCGCCGCGCTCGCCCCGCTGCCGCGCGGCGCGAAGGACGCCGCGTTGCTGGCGGTCGCGGACGCCCTGGTGGCCCGCGGCGCCGAGATCGTCGCGGCCAACGCCGAGGACGTGGAGCGGGCCCGGGCGGCCGGCACGGCCGAGTCGGTGATCGACCGGCTGACCCTGACCGAGGAGCGGATCGCCGCGATCGCCTCCGACGTGCGCGACGTGGCGGGCCTGCCCGACCCGGTCGGCGAGGTGGTGCGCGGCTACACCCTGCCCAACGGCCTGGACGTGCGGCAGGTCCGGGTGCCGCTCGGCGTGGTCGGCATCATCTACGAGGCCCGCCCGAACGTCACCGCGGACGCCGCCGCGCTCTGCCTCAAGTCCGGCAACGCGGTGCTGCTGCGCGGCTCCGCCTCCGCCTACCGCTCCAACACCGCGCTGGTCGCCGTGGTGCGCGACGCCGTCGCCGCGTCCGGGCTGCCCGCCGACGCGGTCCAGCTGGTGCCGGGGGAGAGCCGGGACTCGGTGCGGGAGCTGATGCGCGCCCGCGGCCACGTGGACGTGCTGATCCCGCGCGGCGGCGCCTCGCTGATCCGCACCGTGGTCGAGGGCTCCACCGTCCCGGTGATCGAGACCGGCACCGGCAACTGCCACGTCTACGTGGACGCCGAGACGGACCTGGCGATGGCCGTCGGCATCCTGCTGAACTCCAAGGCGCAGCGGGTCAGCGTCTGCAACGCGGCCGAGACGCTGCTGGTCCACCAGGACGTCGCGGACGCCTTCCTGCCGCTCGCGCTGGCGGCGCTCGCCGAGGCCGGGGTGACGGTGCACGGTGACGAGGCGGTGCTGAAGGCCGCCGAGGGCGGCCCGGCCACCGTGGTGCCGGCCACCGACGAGGACTGGGGCGCCGAGTACCTCTCGCTGGACCTGGCCGCCGCGGTGGTGCCCTCGCTGGACGCCGCCGTCGAGCACATCCGCCGCTGGTCCTCCGGCCACACCGAGGCGATCGTCACCACCTCGCAGGCCGCCGCCCGCCGGTTCACCCGGTTGGTCGACTCCACCACGGTGGCCGTCAACGCCTCGACCCGCTTCACCGACGGCGGTGAGTTCGGCTTCGGCGCGGAGATCGGCATCTCCACCCAGAAGCTGCACGCCCGCGGCCCGATGGGCCTGCCCGAGCTGACCAGCACCAAGTACATCGTCACTGGTGACGGGCACGTGCGGGGCGAGGCGGCGCAGACCGTGGGCGGGGACGCGCACGGCCGCTGAACGCCGGGTGAGGGGCGTCCGTCACACGTGTGACGGACCAACTGCCGGGAGCCACAGACAAATCGCCCGGCCGGTAATACGCTGAATCCGTGGCTGAGGATGTGGGGGGCTTCCCGTACCCCGACGGCGCCGACCACGGTGGTGCGGACGACGAGTTCGCCACCGTGGTCTTCGATGAGGCCTTCGTCCGGTCCGCCGCCGTGCACGAGCCGACCGCCAAGGAGCGGCAACTCGCCGCCGCCGAGGCCCGGTTCGAGCCGGACGCCGCGGGCCCGGGCTGGGGCTGTGACGTCCCTGCGGGGGACGGACTGCCGCTGGAACTGCGCCCGTACCCGAGCGGGCTCGACGCGGACCACCTCTACCCCGATCCCTGGTCGGGGCCGGACCGGGCGGCCGACCGCCGGGTCCGGCGGCGGTGGCGACGCGGCTACGACCCGGTGCGCTCCCGCGGGCGGTACGTGGCCCAGCAGCGGTGGCACCGGCCGGTGGCCTGGGTGCTCGCCGTGATCATGGGCGTGGGCCTGGTGGCGATCGCGGTCGCGGCGATCTACCAGGGCGTGGGCGGTTCCGCGGGAGCGCCCCGGCGCCCCGAGTCCGGCACCAGCAGCGCCGGGGTCGATCCGGGGCAGGCCCCGGCCGATCCCCCGCTGGTGGTCACGGCACCGGCGGGCTAGGGCGGGCCGATGCCATCGCCCCGGGCGCGGGCGCACGCCCGGGGGCGGTGGTCACTGAGCGTTCCCGGGAATGTGCGCCCGCACCCTCGTGGCGGCGCCGGTGTCGGCCTACCCTGGTGGTGTGGGTGACCCGCGAGAGCCTCCGGAGGGTACGCCCGAGGGCGGTTCCGGCAACGAGGACGAATTCCGGTCCGTCGTGTTCGACGAATCGTTCGTGCGGGCTGCCCGCATCCAGGAACTGTCCGCCCGGGAGCGGCTGGCCGGCTCCTTCGGCAAGGCCACCCGGCCGCGGGTGCGGCTCGGCCCGCTGGGCACCGTCCCGCGCCAGGCGCTCATCCTGCTGCTGCTCATCCTGCTCGCCTTCGGGACCGCGGTGTACTTCGGCGTGAGCTCGCCGAGGGGGACCGCGGTGCGGCCCGAGGGCAGTCAACTGACCGTCAGCCTGGTCGCGTTGAGCCCGGCGTCGGCCGTCCACCCGGTCGCCGACCCGGCGGACCCGTTCACCGCGCTGCAGCCCGGGTACGGGGACGGCACGATCGGGCTGAACACCCCGACCGGGGCCGCCACCGAGCACTTCAGCCGGGTCGAGGTGACCAAGGCGCTCGACACCGTCCAGCGCTACCTGGTCGCCTCCTCGCTGGCCCCGGCCGCGCTGGTCCAGGGCGCCACCGCCGACGTGCGGGCCTTCGTCACGCCCGGTGAGCAGGCGGAGTTCGACGCGAGCGTGGCGCAGCCGGTGGACGACCGGCACCATGCGGTGACCGGCTGGATGGTCCGCTTCGACCCGGCGCAGGTCGCGCTGGCCTCGAACACCGTGAAGGTGGCCGGCGCGATGCGGATCGACGAGGCGGACGGCGGGACCCTGCAGATCACCACCGACCACACCTTCGTCTACGCGCTGAAGCCGGCCGGGGCCCCGGCCGGAGCGCCGGTCACCCTGGAGACCGTGCGGCGGCAGCTGACCTTCGAGTTCGACCGGGTCGACCTGGCCTCGGCGCAGCTGCGGCTGGTGGACTCGGTGGTGCAGGCCGGTCCGGAGCCCTGCGACACCTCGATGGCGGGCTTCCTGCAGCCGGTGCTGGCCACCGAGCAGGGCACGGCGGTCGCGCCGCCGACGCCGGTCGACCCCGGCAACCACGCCCGGCCGGGCTGGCAGGTGTGCGCGGTGCTGGCGGGCGGCTGAGGCGTGCCCCGGCCGTGGAACGGCGAGGCGGCCGGTGCCCCGGACGGGACACCGGCCGCCGTCGCGGTCGGGGTGGGCCGGCGGTCGTCGCGGCCCCGGGGGTCAGCTGCCGTCGCGGTCCGCGGAACCCGAGCCCGCTGAACCCGAGCCCGAGGAGCCGTTGCCCGAGGAACCGTTGCCCGAGGAGCCGTTGCGGCCGGCGGCGCCGGTGAAGGTGTCGCGGAGCTTGCCGCCGACGGTCGCCGCGCCGCCGGCGACGTCCCGGAGCAGGCCCATCAGCGGGTCCTTGCTCTCCTTGACCGAGCTGGTGTAGTGGTCGGCGGCGGCCTTCCACTGCTCGGAGACCGAGGCGTCCGGGTCGTCCGCGCGGCGCGGGTAGGCGCCGGCCACGATCGAGCGGTAGTCGTCGCTCTCCGCCCACTTCTTCAGCTGGGCGACCCGCACCACCGCGAAGGGGTGGGTCTGCGGCAGCAGCTGGAGCACCTTGAGCACGCCGTCGCGCAGATCGCCGGCCTTCTCGTACTCCTCGGCCTGCTCCAGGAAGGCGTCGACGTTCATCTCGGCCAGGTTGTGGCCGCCGGCCAGCTTCATCAGGGCCCGCATGGACGCCTGGAGGTCCTGTCCGGCGAGCAGGCCGGCCCGGTCGCTGGACAGCTCCGCCTTGCGGAACCACTCCTTGAGCGCGGTGATGACCGCGGTGATCGCCAGGTTGCCCAGCGGCACCCAGGCGATCCGGGTGGCGATGTTGGTGAGGATCATCAGCATCGTCCGGTAGACGGCGTGGCCGGACATCGCGTGGCCGACCTCGTGGCCGATGACGGAGCGCAGTTCCTCCTCGTCGAGCAGCTCGACCAGGCCGCTGGTGACCACGATGACCGGGGTGTCGATGCCGATGCAGTAGGCGTTGACCGTCGGGTCCTGGGAGACGTACAGGTCGGGGACCTGCTCCAGGTCGAGCACGTAGGCGGCGTCCCGCACCATGTCGTGCAGCTCCGGGAACTGGCGCTCGGAGGTCTTCACGGCGGTGGCCAGGAACATCAGCCGGATCGCCCGCTCGGAGACCAGACCGGCGAGCTTCTTCAGGATGTCGTCGAAGCCGGTGAGCTTGCGCAGCGCGACCAGGGCCGAGCGGTCCGCCGGGTGCTCCCAGGCCCGGGTGGAGATTCCGGGGAAGCGCTCGCGGCGGCGGCTCGGGGCCTTCACGGTCGTGTCGGTCATGGTCTGAGTACCTCCTGGTCGACGGCGGCCGCGGCCCGCTGGCCCGCCCCCCGTTGGTCTTCGCCTGCAACGACTGTCTGTGCAACGCGCGCGGTTGCGTACTCGTCCCCGGGGGCAGCGTACGCGCGGAGCGTCCCGGGGGCGGCGGGCGCGTCACCGGGGCCGGTGGGCGGCGTCGGTGTGAGGCCGGTTTAACCTGAGTCCTGGACGACCGAGACCGGACCCGGCCGCGGTACCGAGCAGTTCGAGGAGCCCCCGCAGATGTCCACCGACACGCTTGTCAGCCTGGCCGCGCCCATCTCCGACGAGACCGGCCCGGGCCTGTTCCTGCGGATCATCGTGGTCGCGTCCTTCGTGGGCATCGGCCTGCTGGTCTGGATCATGGCCCGCGCCTTCAAGAACAACTAGGGCCGCTCTCCCGGGCCTGTCGCCGGGCCCGTTCCCGGCCGGCTCGCGGCCCGTTCCCGGCCCTCGCCCCCGGCTCGTGCTCACGCCCGGTCAGCGGCGGTGGGCCGCCGAGCGGTTGCCGTGTAACCCCCCGTACGATGACGGGTGGGCCCTCACCGGCCCGGAACCACCCCCAGGTCCGTTCCCCGAGCCGAGAAGGTCCCGCCGACCATGAGCACTGCTGCCGCACTCCCCGTTCTGAACCTTCTCGCCGAGGGCGAGGGGGGCAACCACGACAGCCTGAACCCGGCCCTGACCGGTGGCGCCGCGCTGTTCATCCTGCTGGTCCTGCTCTTCATCACCACCCGCTTCAACCGGGACCGCTGAGCCGGCCGCGCGGACCGCTCGGGGAGCGTCCGGCCACCGGCCGGCCGCTCCCTCACGCATCTGCGGAGAACCCCCACCCGGCCGTTCCCGCACCGTAACGGGTGTCGCGTAAGGTGTGGCGGCATGGGAGAGCAGGCCGGGAATCCCGGCGGACCGGAACCGGTGAAGAAGCGCCTCGGCGTGATGGGCGGCACCTTCGACCCGATCCACCACGGCCACCTCGTCGCCGCCAGTGAGGTCGCGAGCGCGTTCCACCTGGACGAAGTGATCTTCGTGCCGACCGGGCAGCCGTGGCAGAAGAGCGACCGCCACGTCACCCCGGCCGAGGACCGCTACCTGATGACGGTCATCGCCACCGCCGAGAACCCGCAGTTCTCGGTCAGCCGGATCGACATCGACCGCGAGGGCCCGACGTACACCGTCGACACCCTGCGCGACCTGCACGCCCTGCACCCGGACGCCGACCTCTTCTTCATCACCGGCGCCGACGCGCTCGCCCAGATCCTCTCCTGGCGCGACTCCGACGAGCTCTTCTCGCTGGCCCACTTCATCGGATGCACCCGCCCGGGGCACACTCTGTCGGACGCCGGGCTTCCGGTGGGCGGGGTCTCCCTGGTGGAGGTCCCGGCGCTGGCCATCTCCTCCACGGACTGCCGCAACCGGGTCGCCAAGGGTGAGCCCGTCTGGTACCTCGTCCCGGACGGCGTGGTCCGCTACATCGACAAGCGGGCGCTGTACGCGCCGCGCGGGGACTGATCCAGGAGCGGTGCATGACTGATCGCAGCGACGGCCGGCGGCCGGAGGACTGGTCCACCGGGCAGTACCAGCAGCCGTACCAGGGCTACCAGAACCCGCAGCAGCAGCAACCACAGCAGCCGCAGCCGCAGCAGCAGCCGCAGTCGTACGAGCAGCAGCAGTACGACCAGCAGTACGACCAGTACGGGCAGCCGGTGTACGGGCAGGACCCGTACGGCTACCAGCAGCAGGGCTACCAGGGGTACGACGGGTACCAGCAGGGCGGACAGGGCGGGCAGTTCCCGCAACCACAGCAGCAGCCGCAGCAGCCGCAGTCGTACGAGCAGCAGCAGTACGACCAGCAGTACGACCAGTACGGGCAGCCGGTGTACGGGCAGGACCCGTACGGCTACCAGC
>NZ_JBHVJT010000145.1:0-8537 GCF_042798815.1 Kitasatospora sp. NPDC057738
GGTGGGGGCGGCCGCGTTAGAGCTTGCGAAGTCCACTGAGGACCCTTTCGAGCAGCGTGACATCGGGCGTTCCGCCCGACTCGCCCGCGGCGGCGGGCTGGTGGATGGCGACGAGACCGGCCTCGGCAAGGTCGGCGACGAGGATGCGGGCGACACCGAGCGGCACGCCGGCCAGTGCGGAGATCTCCGCGATGGACTTGACCTCGCGGCAGAGGCTGACGATCCGGGCGTGCTCGGGCAGCAGTCCGGTGGTCCGGTCGGCCGAGCCGGTCGTGGAGATCAGGGCCTCGATGGCGAGCTGGTACCGCGGGCGGGTCCGGCCGCCGGTCATCGCGTACGGGCGGACCAGCGGCTGCTGCTCGTAGCCGTCGGACTGCTGCCCGCCGTAGCCGCTGCCGTACCCGTTGCCGTACGAGCCGGCGGGTGTCGAAGGCGGGGTCATGGGTCCTCCTAGTGCTGCAGCCTTGAGCAGCCGGTTCCAGCTGGGGCGGTGCCAGCTGAGGCGAGATCAGCTGCCTGAGGGTAGCTGAGGGTGGTTCGCCGGGTCCGGTCGGGTCGGACCCGGCGAGGGCAGGTGGGACGGGGTGGGCGGATCCGCGCGGGAGCCCCGGGTCAGTGCAGGAGACTGCCCTGGAGTTCCGCGCGGAGTGCGGGGGTGAGGACGGCGCCGGCCCGGTCGACGAGCAGGGCCATCTCGTAGCCGACGAGGCCGATGTCGGAGTCCGGGGCGGCCAGGACGGCCAGCGCCGAGCCGTCGCTGACGGCCATCAGGAACAGGAACCCCCGCTCCATCTCGACCACGGTCTGGTTGACCTCGCCGCCCTCGAAGATCCGGCTCGCACCGTTGGTCAGCGAGGTGAGACCGGAGGCGACCGCCGCCAACTGGTCGGCCCGGTCCCTGGGGAAGCCCTCGGACATGCACAGCAGGAGGCCGTCCGCGGAGACCACCACGGTGTGGGACACCCCGGGGGTGTTGTCCACGAAGTTGGTGATCAGCCAGTTCAGGTTCTGTGCGGCCTGGCTCATCTGGTTCAACTCAACGCTCCTGGTGATCTGCGCCGTTGCCGTCGCTCCGGCCACCGAAACTATCGAATCCGGGCTGCTGGGCACCATGCTGGAAGCCCGACTGGTTGGCGGCCTGCTCGGCCCCGACGCGGCGGCCCTGCTGGATGCCGCGGCGCAGGTTGGTCAGCCGGCCGCGGACCTCCTCGGGGGCCCGGGAGACCTGCGGACCGGTCAGCGGCGAGGCCTCGGCGGTGCCGGAGACCAGGTTGGCCTGCGGGGTCCGCCGGGGCAGGCCCGACATGGTGACACCGCTGGTCGAGGGCTCGCGGATCTGCTCGGCCCGGCGCCAGCGCTCGTCGTTCGCGGACGGACGCCACGGCGCGTCGCCGGGCTGCTGGCCCTGCGGCTGCGGAGGCTGCTGCTGGTTCTGCTGCTGGGCCTGCGGCTGCTGCTGCGGGGCCTGCTGCTGCGGAGCCGGCTGGGGCGCCTGCTGCCGGGGTGCCTGCTGCGGAGCCTGCTGCTCCTGGGCCTGCGGCTGGAACTCCGGCGAGGAGGTGCCGGGGCGGCGCGGCTGGTACGACCGCTGCCGCGCCTGCTGGCCGTCGGCCTGCGGGGCCCACGGCTGCTCGCCGCCGGGCCGCTGACCGGCCTCGGACGGACCGGTCGGCAGCGCCATCGGCTCCTGGTACGGCAGCGGCTGCGGCTGCTGCGGCGCCTGCTCCTGGCGCACCGGCTCCGGACGCGGCGGGTTCGGCACGTTCGGCAGCACCGGCTCGACCAGGCCGAGGCCCAGCGGATCGCGCGGGTCGATCTGGCTGGCCTCGAAGCGCGGGCGGGCGAACTGCTGGGTGCTCTCCACCGGCGCCGGCTCGGCCGACGGCAGCGGCTGGGGCTGCTGCTGGGCCTGCGGCGGCAGCTGCGGCTGACGGTCGCGCTGCGGCGCGTCCGGGCCGGGGCGCTGCGGACCGCGCGGGCCCTGGCCGGCGGGCCGGCCGGGGGCACCGGGGCCCTGCGGGGCCGGACGGCGCTGCGGCAGGCCGTCCTGCGGACGGTTGCCCGGACGGGCACCCTGCTGCGGCGTGCCGGGACCGCCGGGGCGGCCGTGCTGGGGCTGCTCGCCGGTCCGGGCACCCGGACCGCCGTCGAACTCGCCGCCGGGACGCTGCCGTTCCTGGCCGGGCCGGCCGGGCTGCTGCTGACCGGCCTGCTGCTGACCCGGCTGGGGCTGACCGGGCTGCTGCGGACGGCCGCCGCGGCGCGGCAGGCCGTTCGGGCCGCTCTGCGGCGGGCCCTGGCGGCCCGGGGCGCGCTGCGGCAGACCGCCCTGCTGGGCCTGCTGCTGGGCCTGCTGCTGGGCCTGCTGCGGAGTCTGCTGCTGCGGCGCCTGCGGCTGCTGCGGGGCCTGCTGCTTCTGCTGCGGCTGGGCGGGCCGTCGGCCCTGGCCCTGCTGAGCGCCGCCCTGCGGGGCCGGGTTCTCCCGCAGCGACTTGCCGACCTGGCGGGTCGGCAGACCGCCGGCGGGCGCACCCGGGCCGGCCTGCGGAGCGGGAGCGGCCGGACCGCCCTGGCCGAGCTGCGGGCGACCGCCCTGCGGGGCACCCGCGGCCGGGCCCTGGCCGAGCGCGGCGGGACCGCCCTGGCGGGCGGGCGGCACCTGGCGCTGCTGGCGCGGCGTCGGGGTGACCCCGCGCTGCTGCTTGCCCTGGCCGGAGCCGGCCCGGCCGGCGCCACGGCGGTCACCCGAATTGGTGACGTCCACGGGGAGCATGACCAGCGCGGTGGTGCCGCCGGAGTCGCTGGGGCGCAGCTGGATGCGGATGCCGTGTCGCAGGGACAGGCGGCCGACCACGAAGAGGCCCATGCGGCGGGAGACCGAGACGTCCACCGTCGGCGGGTTGGCGAGGCGCTCGTTGATCTCGGCGAGGTCGTCGGGGCTCAGGCCGATGCCGGTGTCGTGGATCTCGACCAGCACGCGGCCGTCCGGCAGCGCGTGGCCGGTGACCCGGACGCGGGTCTGCGGGCTGGAGAACGAGGTGGCGTTCTCCAGCAGCTCGGCGAGCAGGTGGACGAGGTCGTTGACGACGCGGCCGGCGACCTCGGCCGACGGCACGGCGGCGAGTTCGATGCGCTCGTACTGCTCCACCTCGGAGGCGGCGGCGCGGAGCACGTCGACCAGCGGGACGGGACGGGTCCAGCGGCGGCCCGGGTCCTCGCCGGCGAGGACGAGGAGGTTTTCGCCGTTGCGGCGCATGCGGGTCGCGAGGTGGTCCAGCTTGAAGAGGTTGGCCAGCTGGTCCGGGTCGGCCTCGCGGCTCTCCAGCTCGGAGATGAGCGACAGCTGGCGCTGGATGAGGCCCTGGCTGCGGCGCGAGAGGTTGGTGAACATCGCGTTGATGTTGCCTCGCAGGAGGGCCTGCTCGGCGGCGAGGCGGACGGCCTCGCTGTGCACCATGTCGAACGCGTGGGCCACGTGGCCGATCTCGTCGGTCGAGTCGACGGCGACCGGCTCGACCGTGGTGTCGACGTCGTGCGGGTCGGCCTCGGAGAGGGTCTTGACCAGCTCGGGCAGACGGCGCTCGGCGACGTCCTCGGCCGCCGCCTGGAGGCGGGTCAGCGAGCGCACCATCGAGCGGGCGATCAGACCGGCGCCACCGAGGGCGACGAGCAGCACCAGGGCGACCGCGACACCGATGATCAGGGCGTCGGCGTCGGCCTGGGACTGGAGGTCCTGGGCCTTGCCGTCCAGGTTCTCGATGAGCTTGGACTCGATCCGGCGCTCGGCGGTGATCTTGGAGCTGGCCTTCTCGAACCAGTCCTTGTAGCTGACCGCCTCGGTCTGGCGGATGCCGCTCTGGGTGAGGATCGTGGAGGCGTAGCGGTCGGCGTCGGCGACCACCGAGTTGTAGCTCAGCTGGCTGCGCAGGTTGTCCAGGTCGTGCGCGGTGTAGATGTTGTTGAAGCTCGCGATCGCGTTGTCGTACGAGCTGCGCAGACGGATACCGAAGGACTCGTCGCTGGGGCTGAGGTCGGGGGTCTTCGGGTTGGCGAGCGCGGCGCTGATCAGGGCCCGCTGCTGCGAGGTCGCGTTCTTCGCCAGCGAGAACTGCTGGAGCGCGCGGGTGGAGACGACCAGGTCCTTGTTGTTCGACGCGAGCGCGATGTCCTGGGTGATGGACAGCAGGTCGCGGATGATCACGTCGTAGGCGGTGATCGTCGACTGGATGTTCTGGTTGTTCTGGTACGGCAGGCTGCGGGTGTCCGCGATCGAGTTCAGGTCCTTGCGGATCTGGAGCAACAGCGCCTTTCCGCCGGACAGTTCGAGGTTCTCGAACTTGTCGGAGGAGGCGGTGAAGGTGCGGCTCAGGTCGTCGGTGGACTTGCGGGCCGCGACGATGTCGTCGTCCAGCGGAGCGGCCGGGTCGTGGGTGATCGGGCCGGCGCTGATGTCTCGCTCGGTCTGGAGCGCGTCGGCGAGGTTGGTCGCCTTCTTGGCCAGGTCGGAGAGGTTGGCCATCTGGGCGAGTTGCTGCGAGTTCTCCATCGAGCTCTGGATGCGCAGGCCACCGAGGACCAGCGAGACCAGCACGGGGAGGGCGAGCAGCGCGATCAGACGGGTGCGGATGCGCCAGTTGCGCATCGCGAGCCGGTTCAGACCGGTGGCGCGGCGCCGGGTCAGGGAGGTGCGGAGTTTGTCCCGGGCGGACTTCCGCTCCTGGCCCTCCTCCTCCGGGTGGCCGACGGCCTCGGGTGTCACCGGCTCGGCCGGGCCGCTGGGGGCCGCCGCCTGTTGAGGGGCTGCCACAGGCTCACGCGACTCCGGGTTACCCGCGGCGCCGCTACCCCTTTTGAAACGTCCCTGCACTGGCGTCGCAACCTCTGGACCGGGCGTCCCGCCGCGTCGCCACGGCCTGGACGGTGTCGAGTTTCCATCCGCACCCCGGCCGGTCCGGGAGAGCGGGCACCGGGGTGGACCACTCCCTACCCACGGTCCGTCGCATTCCAGCACAGCCGGGGAATCCCAACAAGGGCCGCACGTACCGGGCGCCCGGCGCTACCGACCGCTTGCGTCTTCTCACGGACTGTGCGGTAACAGGACCGGAATACCGCCTTTTTCGGACACTCGCCGGATACATGCCAAGCGGACCCGGGGTCGGGAAGAGTCGCAGACCTTCCGGAATGCCCCTTATCGGCGAAATGCCGGAAAATCCCGGTGCGGCGATATGTCGGATATCTGCACTTTGCTCGGCATTTTGTGAGCAAAATCACAGTCTAATGTGTAGCTTTGGTCACGGCCTCTGTGGAATGAGATCTCGTAACCTGGCTGTCTCCGGAGCACGGCCCCGATCAGCCTGCCCAGAACCCCTCCGAATCAATCGGAATCCATCAGGCCGGTGCCGATCGCCGCGATCGACCCGGCCATGACCACGAGGTGCTCTCGATGTCCCAGGCGAAGAACGCCACCAAGTCCACGCTGTCCTGCCGCCCCACGGCGAACCCCCGCCGGACGACGCTGGCCTCGGTCGAGGACTTCAGCAAGATCCCGGGCGCCCGCAAGCCCGAGGACGTCGTGACCTACGGCACCGAGCTGCCGGCCGCCACCGCCAACCCGCGCCGCACCCGGCTGATGGTCGCCCCGGTCGTCGTCCTGCAGGACTGACCGCCGCGGCGCCGCGACGAGGGCGCCGTCGTCACCCCGGTGGCGGCGGCGCCCTCGCCGTTGTGCGGCGCCCCCGCGGCCCGCGGCGGCGACCCGCCCGCGCGCCTCGCGGGGCATTCGACCCCGACCCTCCTGAACAGGGGCAAAGCGGTCGGCCGGGCCCCCACGCGATAGCCTGGAGGCCGATTGACGGGGCCGCGCCCACTGCGGGCGGGGCGCCCACCAGCGCCCGGGCGCGCCCCGGGCGGCCGACGAAGCGAGGGGTGTCCCAGCCGTGCGCATTGCCAGGTTCTCCGTCCGGGAAGGGAGCCCTGCCGCCGGCAGCGTCTCCTTCGGCGTGGTGGAGGGTGACCCTTCCCGGCCCGACTCGCTGGTCGTCCACGCGCTGGCCGGCCACCCGTTCGGCCAGCCCCAGCCCACCGGTGAGAGCTACCGCTTCCAGGACGTCCGGCTGCTCAGCCCGATGCTCCCGAACAAGATCGTGGCGGTCGGCCGCAACTACGCGGCGCACGCGGCGGAGCTGGGCAACGAGGTCCCGGACGCCCCGCTCACCTTCTTCAAGCCGTCCACCTCGGTGATCGGTCCGACCGAGAGCATCGCGTACCCGCCGTTCTCCTCGGACGTCCACCACGAGGCCGAACTGGCCGTGGTGATCGGCCGGATGTGCCGTGAGGTGCCGTTGGACCGGGTGCCCGAGGTGATCCTCGGCTACACCTGCGCCAACGACGTCACCGCCCGGGACGTCCAGCAGCGCGAGGGCCAGTGGGCCCGGGCCAAGGGCTTCGACACGGCCTGCCCGCTGGGCCCGTGGATCGAGACCGACCTCGACCCGAGCGACCTCGCGATCACCTGCACGGTCAACGGCGAGCTCCGCCAGACCGGCCGCACCTCCCTGATGGTCCGCTCGGTCGCCGAGCTGATCGTCCACATCTCCGAGGCCATGACGCTGCTGCCCGGCGACGTCATCCTCACCGGCACGCCCGCAGGGGTGGGCCCGCTCAACGTCGGCGACGAGGTCGCCGTCTCCATCGAAGGCATCGGCACTCTCACCAACAAGGTGATCAAGCGTGGCTAACACTGACCCGGCCGTCCGGGTTCGCTTCTGTCCCTCCCCGACCGGCAACCCCCACGTGGGGATGGTCCGCACGGCCCTCTTCAACTGGGCCTACGCCCGCCACAACGGCGGCACGCTGGTCTTCCGGATCGAGGACACCGACTCCGCCCGCGACTCCGAGGAGTCGTACAACCAGCTGCTCGACGCCATGCGCTGGCTCGGCCTCGACTGGGACGAGGGCCCGGAGGTCGGCGGCCCGGACGCGCCGTACCGCCAGTCGCAGCGGATGGACATCTACGCCGATGTCGCCCGCCGCCTGCACGAGGCCGGCCACGCCTACTACTGCTACTGCTCCACCGAGGAGCTGGACGCCCGCCGCGAGGCCGCCCGCGCGGCCGGCAAGCCCTCCGGCTACGACGGGCACTGCCGCGACCTGACGGACGAGCAGGTGGCGGTCTACAAGCTGGAGAAGCGCGAGCCGATCCTGCGCTTCCGGATGCCGGACAAGACCCTCAGCTTCGACGACCTGGTCCGCGGCACGCTCACCTTCGAGCCGGAGAACGTGCCGGACTACGGCATCGTCCGGGCGAACGGCGCCCCGCTGTACACCCTGGTCAACCCGGTGGACGACGCCCTGATGGGCATCACCCACGTGCTGCGCGGCGAGGACCTGCTGTCCTCCACCCCGCGGCAGATCGCGCTGTACGCCGCGCTCGCCGAGATCGGCGTCGGCAACGGCACCACCCCGCGCTTCGGCCACCTGCCGTACGTGATGGGCGAGGGCAACAAGAAGCTCTCCAAGCGCGACCCGCAGTCCTCGCTCAACATGTACCGCGAGCGCGGCTTCATCCGCGAGGGCCTGCTCAACTACCTGTCCCTGCTGGGCTGGTCGCTGGCCGAGGACCGCGACCTGTTCGACATGGACGAGATGGTCGCCGCCTTCGACGTCACCAAGGTGAACGCCAACCCGGCCCGCTTCGACCTGAAGAAGTGCGAGGCGATCAACGCCGAGCACGTCCGCCGGCTGGCCCCGGAGGACTTCGTCCGCCGCCTGGTGCCCTTCCTCCAGGGCGCCGAGCTGCTGCCGGCCGAGCCCACCGCCGAGCAGCTGGACCTGCTCGCCAAGGTGGCGCCGCTCACCCAGGAGCGGATGGTCGTGCTGAGCGAGATCGTGAACATGGCCGGCTTCCTGTTCGTGGCGCCGGAGAAGTTCGCCCTCGACCCGGACGACGCCGCCAAGGTGCTCACCGCGGACTCCCGCCCGGTGCTGGAGGCCAGCATCAAGGCGCTGGAGGAGCTCGCGGACTTCACCCCGGAGCCGATCCAGGCCGCGCTGCGCGAGGCGCTGGTGGAGGGGCTGGGCATCAAGCCCAAGTTCGCCTTCACGCCGCTGCGGGTGGCCGTCACCGGCCGCCGGGTCTCCCCGCCGCTGTTCGAGTCCATGGAGCTGCTGGGACGCCCGGAGACGCTGCGTCGGCTGCGGGCCGCCCTGGACGCCCTGCCGGCCGCCTGAGCGGGGCGCCGAGCAGGCCACGGGAAGGGATCTCTGCCTCGTTCCCCCCCTCCCCCCCAACCCCCCCCCCTCCCCCCCCTTTGTCCCCCGGTTCCGCATTTCCCCCCGCCCCCCACCCCCAGCGCCCACCTCTCTCCCTCCCCACCGAGAGGAGCACCCCCCGAGAGCACCCCCCGAGAGCACCCCCGAGAGCCCCCTCCTCCCCAGCGAGGCCCCCCGCGAGAGGGACGCGCTGCGGAAGGGGGCGGCGCAGGGGGTGGGTGCGGAGAGGGGCGTGACGGGTGATTTTCAGACTGCCAACGACGCCC
>NZ_JBHVJT010000146.1:0-8103 GCF_042798815.1 Kitasatospora sp. NPDC057738
CAACGCCAAAAACACCTACGACCCCACCCACACCCTCACCCCCGGCCACAACATCTTCCCCTAACCCCACACCACACCACACACACAACAAGAAAAGGGAATTCGGCGATTCACCGGATTCCTCTGCCGCACCCGTCGAGCGAAAGGACCGATTTCCCGTGCGTGCCATTCACCACACCGACCGGACCATCCTCAACCACCCCGCCCACGCCGTCTGGAACGCTCTCGTCGACGAGCTCAACGGCAGGACGACGTGGTGGCACCCGCACAACACCCACCGACCCGGGTCCACCGGCCCGCAGCAGACCGGCGGCACCACCACGACCACCGTCCACCCGGCGGGTGTCGGGAAGCCCGGTCCCAAGCTGCGGTTCACCTCGACCACCACGCAGGTCGTCCCGGACGCCGAGCTCACCCAGTCCCACACCGGCCACTTCCAGGGCACGACGACCTACCGGCTCACGCCCCACAACAACGGCGCCCAGACGCTGCTGACGATCACCTTCGCCACCGACCCGCACGGCCTGGCCAAGTTCTTCCACAAGCTCACGAACCTCACGACCAAGCACACCACCGCCACCCAGCACGCCCTCAGCAACCTCCGCCGCCACCTCGACAACCAGAAGTAGGAACCGCCACCGGAGAAGGAGGCCCCAGTGACCGTCACCGAAATCCCCGTGCTCCCCGCCCGGCACGCCGTCACCACCACCGACCACACCGCGACGACCGACGACCACGCGCACCTCGCCATCACGGTCCACCAGCCGGGCGAGCCCGATCCGGGCCGGCCGCTGGTGCTGCTGGTCCACGGCTGGGCCGCCTCCCGGACCGTCTGGCACGCCACCGCGCAGCAGCTCGCGGCGGCCGGGCACACGGTGGCCACGTACGACCAGCGCGGTCACGCCTCGTCGACGTCCGGGCGGGAGCCGATCAGCATCGAGCGGTTGGCGCGGGACCTGGACACCGTCGTCGGGACGCTCACCACGCCGGAGCGGCCGGTCGTGGTGGTGGGGCACTCGGGCGGCGGGTACGCGGCGCTGGCCTGGGCGGCGGGACTGCCGGCCGGGAACGGCGGGGCAAGTGTCGGGCGGTTGGCGGGTCTTGTGCTCGTGTCGACGGCCTCGCACGGGCAGATCACGCCGGCGAGCGAGGTCAGGATGATGGGGTCGAAGCTGTTCAGCCGGGCGCTGCGGACGCCGTGGCTGGGCCGTCGGCTGCTCGGTGGGACGCACGGGCCGGCTGCTTCGCTGTCGGTGCGGGAGGCCAACCGCCGGTTGTTCGCCGCCACGTCGCCGGCGACCCGGGCCGCGTGCTTCGCGTCGACGCAGGAGATGGACCAGCGCGCGGGTCTGGCCGGGATCACCGCGCCGACCGCGGTCATCACCGGCACCGAGGACAAGATCGTGAAGCCCGAGTTCAGCCGGGAGCTCACGTCGGCGCTGCCGCACGCCGAGCTGCACCGGATTCCCGGCACCGGTCACATGGTGCCGCTGGAGACTCCCCAGCACATCGCGCACCACGTCCACCTGCTGGTCGCGGCCGGCCGCTGACGACCGTGACCACCACCGCCCCGGCCGGCGTCCTGGCCGCGCTGCTCCCGCCCCACGTCCACTGTGCCGAGGCTTTCGGCGTCCCGTCCGAGGGCCGGCTGCTGCCGTCGGAGGCGGCGTACATCCGGGACCGGTCGCCGCGCCGCCGCCGGCAGTTCGCCACCGCCCGGACGCTCGCCCGCCAGGTGCTCGGTGTTCTCGGGCATCCGCCGGTGCCGCTGCTGCCCGGGCCGGGCGGGGCGCCCCGGTGGCCGGCGGGCGTCACGGGCAGCATCACCCACACGGACGGTTACACGGCCTGCGCCGTCGCCGGCACCGGGCGGCTGGCCTCGCTCGGGATCGACGCCGAGCCGGCGCGGCCGCTCCCGCGGGGTGTGCTCCAGCTGGTCAGCAGCGAGGCCGAGCGCAGCGCCCTGGCCTTGCTGCCGGAGGGCCGGGTCCCTTGGGACACGGTGCTGTTCAGCGCCAAGGAGGCCGCCTACAAGGCCGTCCATCCGCTGACGGGCACCTGGGCCCCGCTCGCGGCCATCTCCGTCGCCGTGTACGCCGACGGTACGTTCACGGCCCGGCACCCGCACCACCCGGCCGTCCGCACCGGCACCTGGGGCGTGCACCGCGGCACGGTGGTCACCGCGCTCGCTCTCCCGCCGTCCCGGGCTGCCGCCGCATGAGACGCGCTGCCGTCCGTGGACCGTCGACGCCCCGCCCCTTGCTGGGCACCGGTACGGCCGGTGCCGAACGAGGGGCGGGGCTGTGGGGTTTCACTCCGTTCCGGGTGGTGCGCGGGGAAGGGCCGTCTCCCCGGTGTCCGGGCCGGACCGGGCCGGGCGGCCTCCGGGGAGCCGGCCGCCGGGGGGCCGGTCAGGCCGACGTGGTCGGGGCACCGGGGCGGTCGTCCTGGCGCGCGACGGCCACCGACCACTGCGGAAAGTGCGCCACGGGAATCGCGGAGGATCCGGCGGAGTCGGGGCGGAACGACGCCGCGGGGAGGAACACGACGCGGCAGCGTCGGCACAGCCAGGTCGCCCGCCGCACCCGGTGGAGCTGCTGCCACTGCTCGTAGGTCCGCGGCCACTGGTCCGCCGTGCCGCTCCGGCGGGAGGTGGCCGCGGCGGGTCACGGTGCCAGGGCGCCTCCGGGGGCGAGGGCGAGCTCGGTGAAGCGCTCCGCGATGAGACGGTGGGCCTCCGGGGAGGGGTGGAGGCCGTCGGGGAGCGGGTGGGCGTCGTGGTCGGGCTCGCCGTAGAGGGCCAGGCCGTCCAGGTGGTGCAGGTGCTGGTCGCCGTCGGCCCGGCGTTCGGCGACGATGCGGGCCAGTTCGGCGCGGATGACGGTGAGGGTGAGCCGGCCGGCGGCCACGTCGGCGGGGTCGCCGGTGGCGCGGAAGCGCAGGGTGCCGCTGCTGAAGTCGGGGGCGAGCGGGCCCGGCACGGTTTCGTGGAGCGGGCAGAGCAGCGGGGAGACGATCAGCACCGGTGTGGTCGGGTGGCCGTCCCGGACGGTGTCCAGGAAGCCGTGGACGGCCGGGGTGAAGGCGCGCAGCCGCATCAGGTCGGTGTTCACCAGGTTGATGCCGAGCTTGAGGCTGATCAGGTCCGCGGGGGTGTCGCGGATGGCGCGCGCGGTGAAGGGGTCGAGCAGGGCGCCGCCGCCGAAGCCGAGGTTGGTCAGGTCCAGGCCGGCGCCGTTGGCCACCAGGGCGGGCCAAGTACCGGTGGGGTGGGCGGCGTTGGAGCCGTGGCTGATCGAACTGCCGTGGTGCAGCCAGTGCTTGCGGGTGCCGGTGGGGATCGGCTCGATCGGGGCGTCGGTGTCGAGGGCGATCAGTTCGGTGGTCTCGGTGTGCGGGAGCCAGATCTCGACGGTCTTGTCGCGGTCCGGCAGGCCGGTGAACCGGGCGCTGCCGGACGGTCCTTCGGTCAGTTCGAAGCGGCCGGTGGCGAGGTCGACGGTGCGCAGGTTGCCGCCGGGGACGGTGCTCTGCGCGGTGAGCCGGCCGTCCACCAGGAGGTCGTGGACGCCGTCCGGGACGTTCGGGACGCCCGGGTAGGCGCGCTTGGTGGGGACGGCGTGCAGCGTGACGGTGGTGGCGCGGGTGCGGAAGGCGAGCCGGACGCCGGAGGGCTGGGACTCGGCCATCGCGAGCTGTTCGTCGGGGATCCGCCGGCGGGCGGCGGCGGGCAGGCGGTGCGGCAGCAGGCCGCGGGCGGTGTGTTCGAGGTCGAGGTGGCCGTGGAGGAGGGCCTCGGTGACGGGGGTGGTGATCGTCGTCATGGTGCTGCTCTTCGGTTCGTCGGGGCGTGCGGAGGGGGTGGATCAACCGCTCGTGCGGGGCCCGCCGGCGCGCAGCAGGGCGTCGAGGGAGTCGATGATCCAGTCCCAGGACTGTTGCGGGTCGACGGCGGTGTGGCTGAACCCGCCGGCCGCCTCCAGGCTGATGTAGCCGTGGAAGACGCTGCCGAGCATGCGCACCGCGTGGGTCTGCTCGGGCTCGCCCAGGTCGTAGCCGCGCAGGATCGCCCTGGTCATCTGGGCGTGCCGGACGCCCGCGCTGGCGGCGGCCGTCGCGGCGTCCAGGCGCAGCCGGGTGGCGTCGTAGCGGCCGGGGTGGCGGGCCGCGTAGTCGCGGTAGGCGTCCGCGAAGGCGGCGAGGGCGTCGCGGCCCGCCCGTCCGGCGAGGGCGTCGGCGACGAGGTCGGCGAGTTCCTCCAGGGCGTACAGGGCGATCCGGGTCTTGAGGTCGTGGGAGCTCTTGACGTGGGAGTAGAGGCTGGCCGTCTGGACGCCGAAGCCGCGGGCGACCGCGGCGACGGTCACCTGGTCGAAGCCGACCTGGTCGGCGAGTTCGGCGCCCGCGACGACCAGGCGTTCGACGGTCAGCCCTGCCCTTGCCATGTGCGTTCTCCCGTACGGTCGCGTCGGCTGTCTACGGACAGTATGGGATTGCCTAAATGGATTAGGCAAATGGAAAAATACCCCGCTCAGCCCGCTCAGCCCGCTCAGCCCGCCAGGATCACCGTCTCCGCCGGCCCCGAGAAGCCCGCCTGCTGCGACGGGGTGCCCGTGGCCGCCGTCCGGCGGTGCTCCTGCGGGCTGACGCCGCGCACCCGCTTGAAGGCCGCCGAGAGGGCGAAGGCATTGCTGTAGCCGACCTTGCGGGCCGCGAAGGCGACGGTGCACTCGGGCTCGCGCAGCAGGTCGGCGGCGACCGCCAGGCGCCAGCCCGCCAGGTACGCCATCGGGGGCTCCCCGACCAGGGCGGTGAAGCGGCGGGCCAGACCGGCCCGGGAGACCCCGACCCGCTGGGCCAGTTCGGCGACCGTCCAGGCGGTGGCCGGGTCGTCGTGCATCATCCGCAGCACCGGGCCGACCACCTGGTCGTGCTGGGCGCGGTACCAGGCGGGGGCGCCGGAGTCGGGGGCGGCCAGCCAGGCGCGCAGCACGGAGACCACCAGGAGGTCCAGGATGCGGTCCAGGACGAGTTCCTGGCCGGGCTCGTTGCGCCCTATCTCGGCGGCCAGCAGGTGCACCAGGGTGTCGTCGGCACCGGTGCCTGCCGGGCGGACCAGCAGTGCGGGCAGGCAGCCGAGCAGCCGCTGGCCGATCTCGTGCTCGGCCTGGTAGGTGCCGGACAGCACCACCGAGGAGGCCCGGTCGCCCTCCCGGCCCTGGCCCCAGGTCCGGACGCCGAGCGACATCACCTCGGAGACGTCCACCCCGCCCTTGGTGCAGACCTGGCCCGGGCCGACGATCACGTCCACCGGGGTGTCGGGGTCGTCCGCCACGGTGTACGGCTCCGGGCCGCGCACGATCGCCACGTCACCCGGGTGCAGCAGCAGCGGAGTGCCGCGCTCGGGCAGGATCCAGGCGTCGCCGCGGACCATCGTCACCACCGAGAGCGGGGCCCGGTCCTCGATCCGCAGCGACCACGGCGGGGTGAGGATGGAGCGCAGCAGGAACGCGCCACGGGCCTTGGGGCCGTCGAGGAGTCCCGTCAGAGTGTCCATGAAGCCAAGTGTAGACGGCGGGACATCATTTGACGCTTCGTCATTTGAGAGACTCTTGAGTGATCGAGGTGGCTCGCACCGCCCGGATGCCGGATGATCTGCGCACGGGGGTACGGACCGAAACACGGCGACCGCGGTACGGCGACACCGGCTGCGAGAAGTGAGGGGCTCACGACGATGGAAACGGCACGCACACTCGTCCTGGTGGCGGCCACGGTCACCTGTGGACTGACCGCGGGACTGTTCTACGGCTACTCGTGCTCGGTCATGCCGGCACTCGCGCGGGTCGACGACCGCACCTTCATCGAGGTCATGCAGCGCGTCAACAAGGCGATCCTGAACGGCTGGTTCGTCCTCGGCTTCGTCGGCGCCCTGCTCGCCACCGCGGCGGCGGTCGCCCTGCACCTGCCCTCGGACGGGCACGACGTCCTGCCCGCGACCATCGCCGCGCTGGTGCTGTACGTCGCGATGATCGGGGTCACCCGCTCGGTCAACATCCCGCTGAACGACGAGCTCGAAGCCGCCGGGTCGGCCCAGCGGATCGCCGACCCGGCCGCGGTGCGCAGCCGCTTCGAGGCGCGCTGGGTGCGCTTCAACGTGCTGCGCGCCCTGCTGTCGACCGGCGCCCTGGCCTGCCTCGCCTGGGCGCTCGTCCTCAACGGGCAGAGCTGACCGGGCCCGGACCCGCTCGACGGGCGGGCCCGGCCGCGCCGCCCGCCGCCGCCACCCTCTGCCGCTGACCGGACTCAGCCGCAGAGGGTGGCGAAGCCGTACCCGCGCGCCTTGAGCGTGGAGATGATCCCCGGCAGCGCGGCCACCGTCTGGCTGCGGTCGCCGCCGCCGTCGTGCAGCAGGATCACCGAACCGGGACGGACGTTGTTCAGCACCCGCGACCTGATCGCGGCCGCGCCGGGGCGGGACCAGTCCGCCGGGTCCACCGACCAGAGCACGATCTGCTTGCCGAGTGCCGCGGCCTTCGAACGCACCGTGCCGTTGACGGCGCCGTACGGCGGGCGCAGGCAGCTCGGGGTACGGCCGGTCTGCGCGCGGATGACCTTGTCGGTGTCGGCCACCTGCGCGTTGAGCGCGGCCGCGGAGAGCCTGCTCAGGTCCGGGTGGGACCAGGAGTGGTTCTGCACGCTGTGGCCCTGCCTGGCGACCTGCGCGGTCACCGCGGGGTGGGCGGAGACGTTCTGCCCGATCTCGAAGAAGGTCGCGCGCACCCCGTACCGGCCCAGCGTCGCCAGGACCTTGGACGTGTAGGCGGGGCTGGGGCCGTCGTCGAAGGTCAGGTAGACCACCTTGCCGCCCTTGGCGCCGGCCGCCTGCGCCTCGGCGGCCGGCAGGGTGACCGCCGCTCCCGCCGCCAGGGCGACGACCAGTGCGCCGATCACGGTCCGGAACCTGCCAACTGCCCTGCGCCTGACGGGTGGTACGGACATGCCTGCCCCCTGCGGTCGGAACTCCCGTGCACCGGCCAGTCTGCGCCCGCGGGCCCGTCCGCCGCGACCCTTCGTCGGTCGCGAGCGAACGGAATCGGCCAGTCGGGCGCCGGGTGGTGGCTGCCGGGCGACAGTTGCCCGTCGGCAGGCCGAAGGCCCCCGACGGGATCCGTCGGGGGCCTTCGGGGGCCGTCGGGATCCGTCGGGGGCCCTGTGCGGGGCCGGCGTTCAGCGCCCGGCGCGGCCGTGCAGCACCAGGGAGCGGGTCAGGGCGAGCAGGCCGCCGGCGCAGAGCGCGGTGCGGACCATGTTGACCGGGACCCAGGTGTCCGCGAACTTGGCCCGCACGGCGGCGAGGTCGTGGATCTGCGCCGCGTCGCCGGCCGCCGCCAGCTCGTTGTTGAGCGGGATGTTGACGCCCATGGTGACGATCAGCGCCACCACGTACAGCAGCGTCGCGGCCGCCGCCCAGAGCGCCGCCTGCCGCCGGCCGGCCTTGTGCTGGCGCCAGGCGGCGATGCCGGTGGCGAGGAAGGCGCCGATGAAGACCAGGCCGAACAGCCCGTTCCCGTCGATCGACTTGTTGATGTGCTGCATCGCCGTCACGTAGGTGCCGTCGTCGCCCTCCGCGAGGCCCGGCATCACCGAGACGTCGAAGGCGAAGAACAGTCCGGCCATCAGGCCCATCGCGATGGTGGCGCCCACCAGGAGCGGGCCGGCGGCCTTGCTCCGGGTGCCGGGCACGGCCGGGGCCGTGCCGCCCGGCGCGAGGCCGGTGAAGGACTGTGCGGCGGTGTAGGAAGCAGGGGTCGCGGTCTGGTTCGAGCGCATGGGTATTCCTTCGGTCTCCCCGGTCCCCGCCCGGTGCGGGGACTCTCCCGGTGTCCGGGCCGCCGGCCTCCTCACCGCTCCCGGCCGCGGCCGGGTGCTGGTCAGGGGGTCGGTGCCGCCCGGCACCGACGATCTACTGAACTGCCGTACGGACGGCAGGTGTTGCCCTTCCGGATGGTCACGCGTTCCACACGCCGGAGGCGGCGGCCTCGCGGGCGTAGTCGGCGAAGTCCCGCGGCTCACGCCCCAGCGCCCGCCGCACACCGTCGCCCA
>NZ_JBHVJT010000147.1:0-7250 GCF_042798815.1 Kitasatospora sp. NPDC057738
GCCCCGGAGGCGCCCGCGGCGAGCCCCGCGGCCCAGCCGGCCGCCACCTCCCGGACTCCGCAGCCCGCCACCACCGGGGCGCCGGAGCCGGTCACGCCCGCGCCCAGCAGCTCGAAGGCGCCGAAGCCGACCTTCACTCCCCCGCTCGTGCCCGTGCCGACCCTGCCGCCGCTGCCCACGCCCGACGTCCCGGTGGTGCCGACGCCCACCCTGCCGCCGGTGCCGACCCCGACCGTCACCACGCCGGTGCCGCCCGTCCTCAGTGACTTCTGGGGCAACTCGCTGCCGGTGCTCAAGCCCGGCAACAACCGGGTGCCGCCGCCCGAGCCGAGCATCCGGCAGAAGGGCAGCGACAACTTCTGGCAGCGTGACGGCGGCTGGATCGGCGGCGACTACCACCCGCACGCGATCACCGTGCACGCCCCGGCGGCCACCGTGATCGACCTCAACCGCAGCTGCGCGTCCTTCGACGCGGTGGCCGGGGTGGACGACGCCACGCTCTCCCCGGGCAGGGTCGTCTTCTCCGTCCAGGGCGGCGACGGCAGCACCCTGTGGAGCTCCCGCGCGCTGGCCGTCGGCGACGACGCGGTACCGGTGCACGTGCCGCTGACCGGGCAGAAGTCGGTCAAGCTGGTGGTCACGCCGGTGAGCGGGATCTGGTCGGCACTGAACGTCGCGGACTGGGCCCAGGCCCGCTTCCGGTGCTCGTGACGGGCGCGCGCTCCGGTCGGGCCTCCGGTCGGGCCTCCGGGTGGTCCTCCGGGTGGTCTTCCGGTCGGTCGTGACGGAGGCCCGCTCCAGGAGTCCTGGAGCGGGCCTCGGGTCCGCGGTGCCGTGCGCCCGGTCGGCGCCGGACGGCCGGGCGTCAGATGGCGCAGGAGCCGTCCGCGCAGGCCTCCCCGGCCGGGGCGACCTGCACCGGGGCGGGACGGCGCTCGCCGATCTCGGCGGCGACCTGGTCCAGCACCTTGCGGAAGGTCTCGGCGTCCTGGCCGCCCTGGACGGCCCACTTGCCCTCGAAGACGAAGGTCGGCACGGCGTTGATGCCCAGCTCGCGGCCCTCGGCCAGCTGGGCGTCGACCTCGGCGACGCCCTCGTCGCCCGCCAGGTAGGCGGTCACCCGGTCCCGGTCCAGGCCGGCCGCCACGGCGACGTCGGTCAGCGCGGCGCGGTCACCGACGTCGACGCCATCGGTGAAGTGCGCCTTCAGCAGCGCCTCCTTCAGCCGCCCCTGGACGGCCGGGCCGTACTCGACCTCGGCGAGGTGCAGCAGCCGGTGGCCCAGGAGGGTGTTGGCGTGCAGCGCGGCGTCGAAGTCGTACGTGATGCCCTCGGCGAGGCCCAGCTCGGCCACCCGCGCGTCCATCGCCACCGACTGCGGGCCGTAGCGCTCGGCCAGCCAGGCGCGGTGCGGGCTCGCGGTCGCGGGAGCGTCCGGGACCAGCTGGTACGGCCGGTAGACGACCTCGACCTGCTCCTTGCCCGGGAAGTCCGCCAGGGCCTGCTCGAAACGGCGCTTGCCGATGTAGCACCAGGGGCAGGCGATGTCGCTCCAGATCTCGACCTTCATTGCGGGGGGCTCCAGGGGGCGTCTTGGCGAATGTGTACAAGATGGGTGAACGATGAACCATCTCGGTGCATTCCCGGCGGCCCGGTCCGTGGAGCGGATCACACCGCGGGCGGCGCCGGGACCACCAGCACCGGGCAGGCCGCGTGGTGCACCACCGCCGAACTCACCGAGCCCATCAGCAGCCGGGCGAAGCCGCCGTTGCCCCGGGTGCCGATCACCAGCGTGTGCTGCCGGGTCGCCGCCTCCAGCAGCACCTCGATCACGCTGCCCAGCACCACGTGCAGCGACAGCTCCCCCGCGTACGGCGCGGGGCGCTGGCGCTGCACGGCGGCCACCGAGCGGCGCAGCCCGTCCGCCATGCTCTCGACCAGCGTCTCCACGCTCTCCTGCACCAGCTCCGCCATCCCCGGCGGGTAGCCGGCCGGCGCCGGGTTGACCACGGCGAGCACGTACAGCGGCAGCCCGAACAGCTCGGCCTCCGTCATCGCCCGGTCGAGTGCCCACAGCGACCCGTCCGAGCCGTCGCACGCCGCCAGCACTCCCGGCGGCCGCCCCGTCGGCGGCCGGCCGAGCACCGACAGCACGACGGGCACCTCCCGCCCCGCGCTCCCACCGGCCACCGCGCACCCTCCTCGCCCCGGATCCACACCCCCGCCATCATCACCGCCGCCCCGACCCGGCTCCGGCAACCGCGCCGCAGGGCGGGGTGCGGGGGCGGGCTCACGGTCGCGGGGCGGGCCGGCGGGAGTCGTCGGAGCGGGCTCCACAGGCTCAGGAGGCCGGACAGGCTCACAGGGCCCGACAGGCTCAGGAGGTGAGGGCGGGCCGGCGGGGGCTGGGCAGGCCGGTCCAGCAGGCGCCGTGGCGGCGGGAGCGGACCCGGCGGAGCCAGAGTTCGGTGGAGACGAGGTCGGCGAGGCCGGCGAGGTCCGCGGGGGAGAGGGGGGTGGCGGGGTCGGCCGAGTGGGCGAGGCGGGCGCGGACGGCGGGGAGGTCGATGAGGCCGGCTTCGGCGAGCAGCGGGGCGTCGAAGAGTTCGGCGAGGCCGTCGGCGGCGAGGCGCAGGCCCGCGCGGGCGGGGGCGGTGCGGTCGGGGCGGGGGCCGCGGCCCCAGTCGGGGGGCAGGTCGGTGCGGCCGGCGCCGGTGAGGACGGCGTGCAGGAGGGCGTGCCGGGCGCCGGGCTGGAGGCGGACGTCGTCGGGCAGCAGCCGGGCGGCGCGCACCACCTGGTTGTCGAGGAAGGGCGCGTGCAGCCGCTGGCCGGGCTGTTCGGCGGCGTGCACGAGCGTGCGGAACCCGCGCGCCTGCCGGTAGAGGGCGTGTCGGGCCCGGTACGCGCCGGGGTGCTCCTCGGGCGCCGGTTTGCGCGCTGCCAGGCGGAGCCGCAGCGCCACCGAGGAGAGCGCCTCGTCGGAGAGCCAGCGGGCGGCCGGGCCGGGCACGCACCAGGCGAGGTCGACGGCCGAACGGGCCCCCGCCGTGCCGCCGCCGTCCGGGACGTGGCGGGCGGTCAGCTTGGCGGCCGCCTCGTCCAGCGCCTCGGCGTAGCGGACCCGGGAGAGCCGGTGCGCGGCCCGGAGCACGGTGAGCGGGGTGCGCAGCGTGCCGGTGAGGACGCCCGCGGCCGCCCGGTCGACGCCGGCCAGGGCGACGACCGGGGGCAGGAGTTCGCGCGGCCGCCCGGCCCGGACGAGGTCGGCGAGCCGGGCCGGGTGTCCGTCCAGGACCTGGCGGGCGCCGTAGCCGGTGAGGTGGTCGGTGCCGCCGGCGTCGAAGCGGGCCTCGGCCCGGGCGGCGGCGACGAGTTCGGGCCCGGGCTCGTCGGTGAGCCGGCCCGCCCGGGGGTCGGCGCCCGGCCCGGCGTACGGGAGGGTGTCCGGGCCGGGGTCGAGCACGGTGTGCCGCAGTCGCGGGGTGTCGGGGGCGAGCGCGAGGCCGGCCGGGGGCCCGGTCTCGCCGAGCGTGACGGCGGCCAACCGCTCGGGGGCGACGGCCTCCCGGGCGGCGGCGCGGGCCCAGGAGCCCTTGACCGCGCCGCTCCTGGCCCCGGCGGTGGCCGCCCGGGCCGCCGCGGTGGCCGCGGGCACCGGCGGCAGCGGGACGGCGGCGGCGAGCAGGGCGACGGTCGCGGAGGCCGTCCCGTACGAGAGGTCGACGCCGAGCCGGGCCCGTCCGACCGGGTCGGGGACCGGCGCGGTGGTGCGGACCCGGGAGCGGACGGACTCCAGCAGGGCGCGGGTGAGCTCGCGGACGGCGGGCGCCTCGTCGCGCGGCTGCTCGGCGCCGGCCGGGTCGTCGTAGCCGGACAGGTACGGGCGGCCGCCGCGGATGCCGAGCACGTGGCCGGGCGGCACCCGCTGGACGCCCAGGTACGGGGTGCCGGCGCCGAGCGCCTCGGGGGACTCCGGGCAGGCGAGCCGGGCGGCGAGGTGGCCGGTGTCCAGCGGGGCGCCGACCAGGTCGGCGAGCGGCAGGGCGGCGGTGGCGTACGCGGTGCCGCCGGCCCACGGGGTGTGGAAGACGGGCCGGGCGCCGGCGAGGTCGGTGAGCAGCAGGGTGGAGCGGGGGCCGGAGCGCAGCACGACGGTGTAGCTGCCCGGCCAGGCGGTGAGGTGGCGGACGGCGCCGCCGCGGGCGGCGGCGAGGCCGGCGGCGAGCTCGGCGTCGGTGGCTCCGCAGTGGCCGAGGACGGCGAGCCGGGTGGTGGCGGGGGTGTCCTCGATCCGGTCGGGCTCGGTGGGGCCGGTGCTGACCACGGCGGGGGCGCCGGGGCGGTGGATGACCAGGCGGATCTCCGCGGGGCGCCAATCGCCCACGGCCCAGAGCGGGTCGGGCCCGGACCACAGCGGGCGGGCGGCGATCGGCTCGACCCCGCCGCGCAGTTCGTGCGCCGGGGTGCCCGCGCTCGGCGCACCCGTGCACCAGCCCGTCAGCCACCGCATCGCGCCTCCACCGGACGAGGACCTGCATCCGTGCGGCGCGTTCGCCGCCCGCCGGGCGGCCGGGTGGTGTTGCCGTGGCGGCCCGGGCGCGTCCCGGCGGGTCCCCGCAGCTCGGACGCGCCGTCAGGAGACATCGTGCCACCGCGGGGCGTCGCCGTGGCCGGTGTTCCGGGGTTCCGCCTCCGTTCGGACCGGCCGTTCGACGGGCCGTCGGGGCCGTGCGGGCGGGCACCGATGCGCGCGCGGGCCCGCTCCCGGCCGGAGCTCCGCCCGGTGCGCGATCACTGCGCGTGGGCAAGTTCCGTCCGCCGGAAGGGAGTTCGATCCGTCCCGCACTCCGGGGAGCGGGCGGGCCGGGCCTCCCCCTCCCCGGCCCGGACCGCCGGCGAGACGCCTTTGGCATGGGCATCGCGAGATGGCCGAAAGGCGTCGCCCGGCCCGGGAGGGCATCCGCATGCCCTCCCGGACTTCACCACCACCCGCGGGGATTGAGGCGGCGGCGTCCCCCGGCCCGCCGGGTCCTCGACGGCAGGCCGACCCACGACCACCAGCGAATCGCCGACCAGCCGGTCGGGCCAGGGGGCACGGCCGGGCGCACGTGTACACGGGACCGGAGCACGACGCTCCGGCGCGCGGCGCGGTCGGCCGGATCCGAGCGGTCCGGACCAACTCCGGTGCGGCGCGGCCGAGTGCGCGATCCCGCCATCCGGAATGCGACCTCTTAACCGTCGGAACGCGTCCGACTACGCTAGGTACAGCAGCTACGGCCCGGTGCCGCCCGGGCCCCGCGCACAAGGCCGCAGGAGGTGCAGCCGCCACCATGACCGTCAGCCCACGTGGACCGAACGAACGGCTCGGCACGCTCCTGACCCTCGCCCAGATCAGCAACGCCGGACTGGCCCGCCGGGTCAACGACCTCGGCGCCCAACGCGGGCTGACCCTGCGGTACGACAAGACCTCGGTGGCCCGCTGGGTCAGCAAGGGCATGGTGCCGCAGGGGCCCGTCCCGCACCTGATCGCCACCGCGATCGGCGGCAAGCTCGGCCGGCCCGTCCCGCTGGAGGAGATCGGCCTGGGCGACACCGACCCGGCGCCCGAACTCGGCCTGGCCTTCCCCCGCGAGGTCGCCGACGCGGTCCGCTCGGCGACCGACCTGTGGCGGGTCGACCTCGACCTGCGCCGGGGCCCCGGCGGCGGCCGCTGGAGCGACAGCCTGGCCGGCACCTTCTCGGTCGCCGCCTACGCGACCCCCGTCTCCCGCTGGCTGATCACCCCCGCCGACGGCTCGGTGGCCCGCGAGGTGCCGCGCTCCCCCACCGACACCTCCTCCTACCGGGTCGGCCACTCGGACGCCGCCAAGCTCCGCGAGGCCGCCCAGGAGGCCCGTCGCTGGGACTCCAAGTACGGCGGCGGCGACTGGCGTTCGTCGATGGTGCCGGAGTGCCTGCGGGTGGAGGCGGCGCCGCTGCTGCTCGCCTCGTACAGCGACGCGGTCGGCCGGGCGCTGTTCGGCGCGACCGCCGAACTGACCAGGCTGGCCGGCTGGATGGCCTTCGACACCGGGCAGCACGAGGCCGCCCAGCGCTACTACATCCAGGCGCTGCGGCTCGCCCGGGCCGCCGCCGACGTCCCGCTCGGCGGCTACGTGCTGGCCTCGATGAGCCTCCAGGCGGGCTACCGGGGCTTCGCCGAGGAGGCCGTCGACCTCGCCCAGGCCGCGCTGGAGCGCAACCGGGGCCTGGCCACCGCCCGCACCATGAGCTTCTTCCACCTGGTGGAGGCCCGGGCCCAGGCCAAGGCCCGCAACGCGGCGGCGTGTGCGACGGCGCTCGGCGCGGCGGAGAGCGCGCTCGAACGGGCGCGCGCCGGGGATCCCGATCCGGCGTGGATGGACTTCTACGCCTACGACCGGCTCGCCGCCGACGCCGCCGAGTGCTTCCGCGACCTCGGAGTGCCCTCCAAGGTCCGGCAGTTCACCCGCGAGGCGCTGGCCACGCCCACCGAGGGCTTCGTCCGCTCGCACGGCCTGCGGCTGGTGGTCTCGGCGATGGCCGAGGCGGAGGCGGGCGACCTGGACGCCGCGGTCGCCGCCGGCGAGCGCGCCGTCGAGGTGGCCGGCCGGATCTCCTCGCAGCGCAGCCGGGAGTACGTGGTGGAGATGCTGCGGCGGCTGGAGCCCTTCCAGGGGGAACGCCGGGTGCGGGAGCTGACCGAGCGGGCCCGGGCGGTGATCGTCGCTCCGGCGTGAGCGGACGGGACGGCGTGAGCGGACGGGACGGCGGTCCGGCGGTCCGGCGGTAAATGGAGTGCGGTGACGGCAGGGGCCTGGCTAGGGTTTCTCCTGTCCAGGTGCGCAGGCAGAGGTTACTTCCACTCTTAATGGGCGTGTCGCGGGTTCGAGTCCCGCCGCCGGTACTCGCCGGTGTAGCTCAGTCGGTAGAGCAGCTATGTCACCTCAGCCGCCTTCGATCTCTGGACACCCACACGTGAATAGTTCGTCCGCACCTCCCGGTGCGACGGCAGCGGTTACTTCTTGGTGAGGCGCCCCCAGGGCGCTGCGGTTCGAGCCCGCGAAACACCGCCGCCACCTTTGATCTCGGGAGGCAGCTCTTCGTGGTGCCCGGGTCCGCGTCAGCCATGACGGCCCCGGGCACCGCTGCCGCAGCATGCCTCCCTCCCCACCGACACCAGCACGCCGAGGGGGGCTTCCGCAGGTCCAGGTTTGACTTCCGTAAGT
>NZ_JBHVJT010000148.1:0-6684 GCF_042798815.1 Kitasatospora sp. NPDC057738
GCCCCGACCCCTCCCCGCCTGCGCGAACACCTTCCACCCCGTGGCGCAGGACGGGCAAAACGGACACTGCTAGCCGTCGTCGTTCATCGCATCCGTGTGTGAGCGCCCTCACCGGCCGGGATCCGACGGCATCGCTGACGGGCCCACCACCGTCACACCGGGTCACCACCGACCGGCCACCGCTGAGACCCCCGCCACACCCCGCAGACGTGCCCCCGCCGGTCCGTGCGTTGACGGATGATGCGTGGTGCTGCCGGGAGCATCCCGGCCCGGTGCCCCGCGGCACCGAGGTACCGAGGGGGAGATTGTGCGATTCACCGGCCGGGTCCCCGGCGTCCTGTCGACCGTCCTGCTGGCAGCGGGAGCCGTGGCCGCCCCGCAGGCCGGCGCGGCGCCCGCCGCACCGTGCTCGGGCGGCCGGGTGCTGGACGTGGTCGCCCACCACGACGACGACCTGCTCTTCCTGGCCCCCGACCTGATCCACGACCTGGCGAACCCCGACGTCTGCGTGCGGACCCTGTTCCTGGTCGGCTCGTACTACAGCCGGGACGGCGTCTCGGCGCATCCCACGGACGCCGACAAGTACGCCTACATGGAAAGCCGTGAGGCCGGCGACCGCGAGGCCTACCGGGCGGCCGCCGGCATCCCCGGCGACTGGCAGCACGCGCCCTACTCGGCGGCGGGCGTGCGGGCGACGACCTGGTCGCTGGGCGGCCGGATCTCCACGGTCGAGCTGCGCGTGCCCGACGCCGCCGCGTCCAACGACGCCGGCACGATGTTCAAGGGCCAGCTGTGGGCGCTGTACGCGGACGGCCGGGAGGCCTGGCCCGTCCCGGGCGCGGACGCGCCGGTGCAGCAGCGGCTGAGCCGCGAGCAGGTCCTCGCCTTCGTCCAGGGCGTCATCGACGACTACGGGCCGACCGTGATCAACACCGAGGATCCGTCGGCGGACCACCAGCGGAGTTCCATGGACGGGAACTTCCACCCCGACCACGTCGCGACGACCAGGCTGCTGCTCGGCGCCCTGAACCGTCGCGGCGGGACCTGGCCGCGCATGACCTACTACCGGGACTACCTGGCCCGGGAGTCGGCCCCCAACCTGGACGGCCCGGCGCAGGCCCGCAAGCAGCAGGTCTTCGAGGCCTACTGCCCGTACGACGACGAGATCCACCGCGGCGGCACCTGCCGACCGGACTACGCCGACTGGTACCGGCGCCAGTACTACGCCGACTCGACGTGGCGGGGCTCCTACATCCTGCCCATGTCCTACGGCGTCGAGGACCCGAAGCTCGACCAGCGCTACCGCGTCGTGAACCGCTCCACCGGCCTCTACCTCGACGTCTCCGGCTCCTCGGTCGCCGACCAGGCCCCCCTGCTCGGCTTCTCCCCCACCGGGAACCCCAACCAGGCCTTCACCTTCAGGGCCGCCCTGGGCGGCTGGAACCTGCGCCCGGTGCACAGCGACCAGTGCCTGGACGTGACCGGGTCGAGCACCACCACCGGCACCCCCCTGATCCAGTTCCACTGCACCGCCGTCACCGTCGGCCCCGCCGACGTGTCACTGATGTCCAGCCCCAACCAGGCCTTCCGCGTCCGCGGCGACCGCACCGGCGGCTACACCATCACCAACGCCAATTCCGGCCTCGCCCTCACCTCCCCCGCCCGGGCCGGAGGATCGGTCACCCAGGCACCTGCCGCCGGCACCCCCGACCAGCTGTGGGACCTCGTCCCGGCCTGACCCGCGCCGTGGCGCCCCGGCCAGCTCATGACCCGGTGCGGCACGACCCGGTGCAGCAGCAGGGCCGGGCCGAGGGTGCCGGTGGGGCGGTCGCGGACGGCCGGCGGTCGCCGTCGGTGAGGCGGTCGGGGCCGGCGGCCTCGCGGGCGCGGGCGGCGATCTCCCGTCGGTGGCGCTCACGGCGCAGGGCCCGCTGGAGTTCGGGGTCGTCGTCCGGGTCGTAGAGCGCGGAGGCGGTGGCGGCGACGTGGTCGTGGATGCGCTGCCATTCGTCGCGGGCGGTGGCCGCGTGGAGGGCGGCCTCCTCCCCGGCGTCGGTGTACCGGTAGGCGGTGCGCTGGATCCTCCGGGCGGCGGCGAGGGCCTGGGCTATGGCGCGCGGGCTCGTCCCGGCGGCCCGGAGGCGGACCCGGTGCCGGACGTCGCCGAGCAGCCCCTGCTCCCGGTCGTCCGGGGATTCGCCCGTGGGCGTTACGGGGCGCCGGCACGCGGCCCGGCGGCGTGCCCGTCCGCCGACTGCGGGCCATGGTGTTCTTCCGCAGGAGGTACCGGAGCGGCCGCGGAGAAGGACGTCGCATGGTGTGGGTCGGCAGGTCCTCGGAGCTGGTGCGGCGGGCATGGGCCGTGAACCGGCCGCTGGCCGTCACCGCCGGCCTGATGGCCCTGATGCTGGTCATCGCCCTGGTGGGCCTCGTCGCCGATCCCCGGTCGGTCACGGGGCAGCCCGCCTGGGCGAAACCGGCCCGCTTCGCGCTGTCGATCGCCGTCTACTCCCTCACCCTGCTGTGGCTGCTCACCTTCGTCCGCGGCCACGATCGTCCCGTGCGGGTGGTCTCCTGGACGACGGCCGTGTCGCTGACCGTCGAGATGGCCCTGATCGCCGCCGCGGCGGCGTCCGGCACCACCAGCCACTTCAACTTCGGTACGGCGACGGCGACGGCGGTCTGGATGACGATGGCCGCCTTCATCGTCGCCACCTGGGCGATGGCCCTGGCGACCGTCGTCCTGCTGCTGCGCCAGCGGGTGCGGCCGCCGGTGTTCGCGTGGGGGCTCCGCCTGGGCATGACGGTGTCCGCTCTGGGCATGGCCGTCGCGTTCCTGATGACGCTGCCCACCTCCCGGCAGCGCGCGGCCGCCGCGCAGGGCCACGGTCTGCCCGTCGTCGGCGCGCACACCGTCGGGCTCGCCGACGGCGGCCCGGGACTTCCGGTGACCGACTGGAGCACCCTCGGGGGCGATCTGCGGATCCCCCACTTCGTCGGCCTCCACGCACTCCAGGTGCTGCCCCTGATCGGCTTCCTCCTCACCACCAGGCCGCGCGGGGTGTCCGCGCGCCACCGCGTCGCGCTGATGTGGATCGCCGCGCTGGCCTACCTGGGCCTGGTTCTCCTCCTCCTCCGGCAGGCGCTGCGCGCCCGGCCGCTCACCGCCCCCGACACGGCGGCCGTGGCCGCGTTGCTCGCTCTCGCGGCCGCCACCGGGACGGCCGTCCTCGCGGTCCGCCGCCACGGCCGCGGCACGGAAAGCCGTTAGGCACCCGCGTCACCGGCCTGAACCGCCGGTGCCCCGGGGGCGCCGGGGTTGTCCCTGGGGGTGCGTATCGTCCGGGGCGGCAGGCACCACGGACGTGAGAAGGAAAGGGGCGGGCATGAACGAGGTCCGGCAGGAGACCCGCGAGTACCTCGACGGGCTGTTCACTCCGGGTGTGCGGATCGGCGGCGATCCGCACACCCCGTACAGCTGGATCGAGATCGCCGAGCTGAAGGAGGTCACCACGATCCGGCTGCCGAGCGGGCGGCTGGTCGTGGACTCGCCCTGGAGCACCGGGGCGCCGCGCGAGCTCGCGGTCCGCGTGCCGCCCGGCGAGTACCCGGTGGACGTCTCCTGGGCCGACTGGCCCCGCCTCGCCGACGGCTACTACACCGAGCACCGGATGTGTGCCGCGACGCGCCTGCGCGTGCGCGACGAACCGGTGGCCACCTGGCAGCTCGCCCTCGGCGTGGGCGAGGACCCGGCGCTGCGCTCCGCCGGCGCGGGGTACGACGCGGAGGAGGCGATGGGCTGCTTCGCCGACGCCACCGCCTGGCAGGCGCTGACCGGGCCCTTCCGCCAGGGTCCGGCGGCCGAACGGGGCACCGAGGACCTCTGCGAGGGCCACTTCGAGCTCCTCCGCGACGAGGAGCACCGGGCCGACCTGCTGACCTTCGGCGTCCCGGAAGGCTGGGGGCAGGTCTGGGAGGGCCTGGCCCGCGACGGCGGGATCGCGGCGATCGTCGCACCCGGCCCGGTGCCCACCAGCCCGTGGGACTGAGCGGTCCGGCCGTCGTCCGCGGCCGGGCGCGGGCGGCCCGTGCCGAGGTCAGCCGGCTTCCGGTGCCGGGCCGGGGTGGGCGGTGCCCGCCATCGCCTGGGCGTGCAGGCAGGCGCGGGCGTGCGACAGGGCCGCGGCGGCGTCGCGCAGGTGGTGGTTGACGACGGGGAGCAGGGTGCCGCGCAGGCGGTCGGCGGTGTGCAGTGCGGCGGCGGCCTGTTCCAGCAGCTCGCCGGCGCGGTGTATGGCCTGGCCGCGGTCGCTGGCGCGGTACTCCTCGGCGAGGGCCGCGGCGGCATGGGCGAGTTCGCCGACGCCGGGGTCTTCGACGGGTTCGGCGCCGAAGAACTCCAGCACGGACGCCAGTTCTGCCAGCCGGGCGTTGCGGCGCTTGTCCCACCAGGTGCTCACGTTGCGATCATGCACCACGACGCACCGCGATGTGGGGGGAACGGGTCAACTTCCCTGCGCGGGGGAGAATCCGGCCCGCCGGGGTGGGTGACCGGCGCTTCCGGCCTCCGGGGGCGGCGCCGGGGGCGTACGCACGACCGGCGCGCGCCCCCAGGACGGCGCGCAGCGCCGGGCGGTGCGGGATCCCCCCGCCGCCCGCACCGGGTCAGTAGCCGTCGTACGGCTGGCAGCCGGGGCAGACGTCGATCTGCACGCCGGGTGCGGGGCAGGGGTAGAACCAGCCCGCGAGAGCGGCCCGTTGGTGGATCAGCGGGCCGTCGGTCTCGGCCCTGCCGTCGTGGAAGACGGCACCGCACCCGCGGTCGCAGGTCATGGTGCCGATCGGGCGGGTGTCGGCCCCCGCGAACGTGACAGCCATCTCGGCTCCTCTCTCCCGGCTGTCAGTCTGCCGACCCCGGCGGGCGGTGAACAGGCCGCGGCGGAAGCGGCGCCGCCGAGGTGGGCGCGGGCGCCGGGCCGCTGGGCCGCTGGGCTGCTGGGCCGAACCCGTAACGAAGTGGACAAAGTAGGATGGCTGAACTCCCGCGCTACGCGCGAAGAGTTCCATAAATGTTCTATTTGCCCGTTTCATTCTCCCGCTTCACACGCACGGAGCCACCCTCATGGACAACCTGTCCACCGTCGACGTCGACGGCGCGATAGAGACCCGCGGTATCGAACCCGTCCCGGACCACGAGCGCCGGGGCAGAGTCCGCGAGCTCTTCCCGACCTGGGTCGCGGCGAACATCAGCGTCCTGCTCCTCACCATGGGCGCGGCCCTGGTGGTGTTCAACCAGTTGAACTTCTGGCAGGTCCTGATCGTCGCCGCGTGCGCCGCACTCGCCTCCTTCGGCATGGTCGGCGTGCTGTCGGTCTCCGGGAAGTGGGGCGGCGCCCCGGGCGCCACGCTCTCCCGGGCCACCTTCGGGGTGCGCGGCAACCTCTTCCCCGGCGCGATCCTCTGGGTCGCCCGGTTCGGCTGGGAGACGATCAACGCCGTCACCGGCGCCTACGCCGTGCTGACCGTCCTCGACCTGATGTTCGGCGTCAAGAGCAACACCGCGCTGATCGTCATCACGCTGTTCGCCTTCGTCGCCTGCACCTTCCTGGTCTCCGGCATGGGCCGCAAGGCGCTGAACGTCTGCAACACCTGGTCGACGTACCTCTTCGGCGTCTTCAGCGTCCTGGTCCTGGGCTACCTGATCGCGACCATGAACTGGAGCGAGGTCTTCTCCAAGCCCGCGGGCACCACCGCGATGATGATCGCCGGCATCGGGACCATCGCCGCCGGCGGCATCAGCTGGGTCCCCACCGGCCCGGACTTCGCCCGCTACCTGCCGCACTCCGCCTCCGGCCGGAAGATCGTCGGCGTGACGGTCTCCGGCGCCGGCCTGGTGATGGTGCCGATGGTGCTGATGGGCGCCGTGATGGCGGTGGCCTCGCCCGGCCTGGCGCAGGCCGCGGACCCGGTCTCCTTCCTCGGCGACCTGCTGCCGACCTGGCTGGCCGTGCCCTACCTGCTGACCGCGATCGTGGGCATGCTGCTGATCAACAGCCTCTCCATGTACTCGGCCGGCTTCACCGCGCAGACCATGGGCGTGAAGCTGCCGCGCGCCACGGCCGTCAGCATCAACGCCGTGATCTCGCTGGTCGGCGGCCTGCTGCTGATGCTGGTCGCCAAGAGCTTCCTGGGCTCCTTCATCACCTTCCTGATCCTGCTCGCCGTCTCCTTCTCGGCCTGGATCGGCGTCTACGCGGTGGACATGTTCCGCCGCCGGTCGCGTGCGGTGCGCTACGACGCCGCCGCGCTGATGGACACCAGCAGGAACAGCCCGTACTGGTACAAGGCCGGCTTCTGCTGGCAGGCGATGGTCTCCTGGGTGCTCGCGCTGCTGATCGGGCTCGCCTTCACCAAGTGCGACTGGTTCGCCGGCCCGTTCTCCGACACCCCGATCGGCAAGTACGGGCTCGCCTGGGCGGCGACCATCGTGATCTCCGGCGCGATCATGGCCGTGCTCCCCGCGCCCCGGGAGAACACCCCTGCCGCCACCACCGCCGAGCAGCCCGCCGACGTCCCGGCGGAGCGCACCGAGCGGGTCACCGTCTGACCGCACGGCGCGAACTCCCGTACGCCCGGACCGGCAGGGGGGTGGGTTTCCCCAGCCAGCACCCCAGAGGTCTTTGT
>NZ_JBHVJT010000149.1:0-6243 GCF_042798815.1 Kitasatospora sp. NPDC057738
CCGGGCAGCAGGGCGCGCAGCCCGGTGTTGATCTCGGTCAGTTCCAGGCAGGCGGCCGTGCAGCGGTCGCACTCCTTGAGGTGCCGGCCGACCTCCGCCGAGGCCCGCTTGCGCAGCGAGCCCCGCGCGTACGCCCCGAGCCGGTTGGCGTAGGCCTCGCAACCGCTGTCCTGGCTGCCCGAGACGTGCGCCTGGAGGAACGCGGCGGCGAGCCGGTCGCGGGCCCGGTGGGCCTGGACGGCGGTGGCGTTGGCGGTCTTGCCGAGCATCACCGCGACGGTCTTCGGGGACTCCCGCTCGACCTCGGTGTGCCAGAGCACCATCCGGTCGTCCTCGGGCAGTTCGGCGTAGGCCTGCATGACCATCCGCTGGTCGGCCATCGCCATCGCCCAGGCGTCGGCGCCCGGGTCGGCGAGGTCGAAGTCGACCACGGCGGCCGAGGTCTGCGCGAACACGGCGAAGTCGTCGACGAGTTGCTCGCGGCGCTCGCTGCGGTGCCAGGCGGCGGCGACGTTGCGCACGGCGGTCAGCAGGTAGGCGCGGACGGCGAACTCGGGGCCCTTGCCCGCCCGCAGCGCCTGCAGGGTGCGGGCGAACACCTCGCCCGCGAGGTCCTCGGCGGTGAAGTTGTCCCGGCAGCAGGTGCGCGCGTACCGGCGCACCGAGTCGGCGTGCCGGCGGTAGATCTCCTCGTAGGCGGTGTCGTCGCCGGCCCGCACCCGGGCGGTCAAGTCGGCGTCGGAGGCGGGGCGCTCGCCGTCCACCGGGTCGGCGGGGGCGGGCACGGTCGGCCGGGCGGTGCGGCCGTCGCCGGTGAAGGGGTCGCCGACGAACGCCTCGGGGGCGACGCCGCCCCGGCCCGCCGGGGCCTGCCCGGGCACCCGGCCCGGGGGCAGCGCGGCGGCGGAGGCGGAGAGCGTCTCGCGGCTGGGCATCCCGGCCTGGTCGGGGACGTGTCCGGCGGCCGAAGCCGCTGCGGCGCCCGGCACTTGGGCCGACCCGCCGACGCCGTTCAGACTGCAGGGCCCCTCGTCGGGATCACCGGAGAGGCCTCCGAAGTCGAGGCCGTACCCGTAGTCGTTCTGTTCCTCGGCGCTCACAACGGACCCCAGATTCCACGACAGCCCCCGTAGTGTGGCAGGGCGCGCGGGAGTGCGCAGGCGCACGGTTCCCCGACGTACGGCGCCGACGGCGCGCGAACGGCGCGCATCGGGACATTGGCTCCAACCACGGGCAAAGGATGGCATAGCGCAGGGACCGGCGGAAGCCGGACCAACCGCCTTCCACTCCTCCGAGGGGCCGTCGCGGGGGTGTTCGCCCAGCGTGCGGCGGTGGGGTGTGCGACTCCCGCACCCGGCGCGCGCATCCGGGCCGCGCGCCGGTCCTCCCTCCAACTCCCGTACCCGCCGGGCGTGGCGGACCGGTCGGCCCGGGTATCAGCGCTCCCGCAGGCCGTCCAGCAGGATCTGCAGCAGCCGGTCCGAGGGGCCGGCGGTCGGTTGACCGTCCGTCTGCGGAGAAATCGGCGAGAAACCGCCGGCCGCCTGCGCCGAGACCGACGGACGGGCCGCGTGCACCGGCACCGAGGCCGTCAGCACCAGCACCACGTCCGACACCGTGACGCCCGGACGCAGTTCGCCCGCCGCACCGGCCCGCGCCACCAGGGCGGCCAGCAGCTGGAGCAGCAGCCGGGGATCGGCGTCGGCCGCCGACGGCTCGACCACCCCGCCGGAGCGGGCCTCCTCGCCGCGCAGGTCGAAGCGGACCGCCGCGGGCGGTTCCGGCGCCCGCTGCTCGGGCACCCGGCCCAGTTCCTCCGCGTACCGGAACGCCTCCGGCGGCAGCAGCCGCCCGGCACCGGTGGACACCGCGCGGGCCAGGTAGCCGGCCAGCGCCTCCCAGGCGCCGTCACCGCCGTACAGCGACTCCCGCGCCTGCGCGGTCAGCCACGCCACCTCCTCGGCGGCGATCCGCTGGACCAGCACCTCCTTGCTCGGGAAGCGCCGGTAGACGGTGCCGACCCCGACCCCGGCCCGGCGTGCGACCTCCTCCATCGGCGCGCCGTAGCCGAACTCGCCGAACACCTCGCGGGCCGCCCGCAGCACGCTCTCCAGGTTCCGCCGGGCGTCGACCCGCAACCTGGCCCCGGGCACCGGCACCGCGGCCGGCGCGGGCTCGGCCCGGTACGCGACCGCCGAGTACGCCGACCCGCTCTGCGGCGGCAGGTCCACCGGGCCGCGCTGCTCCGGGACCGTGCCCGGTCCGGCCTGTGGTGCACCCACCCGCCCCAACACCTGCTCCTGATCCATCATCCCAACTCTCCCCCGCAGGCGTCCGAAACCGGACCCTGTCGTCGCCCGCCCCTGCACCCCCCGGTGCAGCTCAGCCCGTCAGAAATGACCCGATGACCCATTGCTCGTGCCGCCCGTCCCGTTCCGGTGACCACGGTCGTGCCGCCGTGCCGGGTCCACGTCCGGCTCGGCGCGTCGGCACCGTCCGGGGCCCTGTCCGGGAACTACCCTTCCCCGGATGACTGTCCCCCAGTCGGGTTCTCACGCCAACGCTGGAACTGGCCGTAGTGGCCGCTCCACGGTGCGTCGCCGCCGATTGTCATGGCGACGGCCGCCCCGGTACACAATCCGACCATAGTTCACCACTCTCCGAGGCCGAAAGTGCGTCAGAAAGTCGCCCAGTAAGCACAACTGGCCACGACGGTCACTCGTGTCGCAACCAGCCCCGTACGGACTGTGGACAAGACGACCCCCGCCGGTCCTTCATAGGGGGCGTGATGGGGGGACACCCCCGGCCGCGGGGCGGCCGGGACGAAACGTCGCATCGGCAGGAGGCGCACCATCAGAATCCTGATCGCCGGCGGCGGCTGCGCCGGAACGGCCGCCGCACTCCACCTCCAGCGCGCCCTGCGGGAACGGCTGCGGCGCGGAGAGGTGGAGATCACCGTCGTCGAGCCCCAGGCCTACTTCACCTACCACCCGCTGCTGGCCGAGGTGGCGGCCGGCTCGATCGACCCGAGACACGTGGTGGTCCCACTGCGCCGGGTCCTGCCGGACTGCCGGGTGCTCACCGCCCGGATCACCCGGATCGAACACGCCGCCCGACGCGCCCTGGCCGACGCCGCCGGCCCCGGCGAGACCCCCGCACCGGTCGAACTGCCCTACGACGTCCTGGTGGTGGCCCCCGGCTCGGTCTCCCGCACGGCACCGGTGCCCGGCCTCGCGGAACACGGCCTCGGCTTCTCCACCGTCGGCGAGGCGGTGGGCCTGCGCAACCACGTCCTGGAGCAGCTCGACCTCGCCTCCGCCACCCGCGACCCGGCGCTGCGCCAGTCGGCGCTCACCTTCGTCTTCGTCGGCGCCGGCTACGCGGGCGTCGGCGCGCTCGCCGAACTGGAGGACATGACCCGCACCGCCGTGCGCGGCTACCACAACGTCCGCGCCGAGGACCTGCACTGGGTCCTGGTCGAGGCGACCGGCCGGATCCTCGCCGAGGAGTCGCCCGAACTGGCCGCGCACACCCTCGGCGAGCTGCGCGAGCGCGGCGTGGACATCCGGCTGCACACCACCCTGGAGTCCGTCGCCGACCGGGTCGTGGTGCTCTCCGACGGCAGCCGCTTCGGCGCCCGCACCCTGGTCTGGACGGCGGGCGTCCGGCCGGCCCCGCTGCTGCGCGAGACCGACCTGCCGCTGGACACCCTCGGCCGGGTGCGATGTCTGGCGACCCTGCAGGCCGTCGGCCCGGACGGACGCGCCCTGCCCGGCGTCTGGGCGGCCGGCGACTGCGCCGCCGTGCCGGACCCGAACGCGGACGGAGCGCCCTGCGCCCCCAACGCCCAGCACGCCTTCGCCCAGGCCGAGCTGCTCGCCCGCAACGTCGTGGTGGCCCTGGACGGCGGGCCGCACGCCCCGGGCCTGGCCGACTACCGGCCCGGCCCCGCCGCCTGCTCGACCTCGCTCGGGCTGCGCCGGGCCGTCGCCCACACCAGGCGGGGGGGGGGGGGGGAAGGGGGGGACGAGGGGGGGGGGGGGAGGGGGAGGAGGGGGGGGGAGGGGGGGGGGGAGGGGCGCACCGTGGGGGGAGGGGGGTGCGGGGGTGGGGGGGGTGGTAGACGGCCCGGGGCTTGGCCGCCACCTGTCCCGCCCCCCCCTCCTGCTCGCCTTCTTTTTGGTTGCTCCGGCCCTCCCCCCCCCCCGTCCCCGCGCTCTGCCCCCCTTCCCCCCCCGCCTGGTGGCTGCACCGGGCCCGGCACCTGCGGCGGCTGCCGAGCGCCGAGCGCCGGGTGCGGGTGCTGATGGACTGGGTGCTCGGCGGGGTGTTCTCCCGGGAGGTGGTCTCGCTGGGCGCGATGGAGCACCCGCGTTCGGCCTTCGAGGGAGGGTTCGGCCCGAGGTCCGACCGGCCGTCCGACGGCGGACCGGATGCCGCCCGGTGACCCCACCGGTCGACCCGGGCCGGTGGCCGACCGAACGGCGGGCCGGAGGGTGGATCGGAGGGCGGAACGGACGGCCACGCCGGGCGCGCGACTTCCGGAACCGGGCCTCCGCCTGACAGGATCAGCCCGACCTGGTCATTACCCCGTGTGCTGCTGCGCACACAAAAAGTGATGATATGCCTGGAAAACGAGGAAGCGGCCGTCGTTTGAACCTCATGCGCTGGAGCGCCCGGCTGGCCGGAGTCCCCTGGCGTGCCCTCCCACCCCACGGGACCGGCACCGAGGACGGAGCCCCCTGCCCCGACGGCGTCGTCGTGCCCGGCCCCCGCGACCCGAGCAGCCCCGCCGCCACCGCCGAGCTGCTCGACCCGCACAAGCCGCAGAACCTGCGCGAGGTCCTCAACCGCATCCCCGCCCCGGTCGCCGTCACCTACGGCCCGCTCCACCAGCTCGGCTACGCCAATCGGGCCTACCGCGAACTCTTCGGCGAACGCCCCACCGGCCTGCCCGCCGGCGAGGCCCTCCCCGAGCTCGCCACCATGGGCGTCCTGCCCCTGATGGACCAGGTCATCCGCGGCGGCCGCCCGCGCAGCGTCAAGGCCCGCTGCATCCTCGGCCTCACCGGCAACCGCTACTACAACGTCTCCTGCGTCCCGCTCGGCACCGGCGAGAACGGCGACGCCCCCACCGAGGGGCCGCCCGCCGGAGTGCTGATCTTCGCCGCCGAGGTCACCGACCAGGTCCTCGCCGCCGCCCGCCTGCGCGAAGCCGAACGCCGCCAGCGCGAGGCCGCCGTCACCCTCCAGCGCAGCCTGCTCCCGCAGAAGCTCGACCAGCCGGCCGGCCTGCGGGTCGCCGCCACCTACCAGCCGGGCGGCGCCGAGGCCGCGGTCGGCGGCGACTGGTACGACGTGATCGCCATCGACGGCGGACGCACGGCACTCGTCATCGGCGACGTCATGGGCCGCGGCCTGCGCGCCGCCGCCGTCATGGGCCAGCTGCGCACGGCCGTCCGCGCCTACGCCCGCCTCGACCTGCCCCCGCACGAGGTGATGCGCCTGCTCGACGGCCTCGCCATGGAGATCGACGCCAACCAGATCGCCACCTGCACCTACGCCGTCTGGGACCCGCGCCGCCGCACCCTCTCCTACGCCTCCGCCGGACACCTCCCCGTACTCCTGCGCTGCCCGGACGGCACCATCCTGCGCAGCGAGGAACAGAACGGCCCGCCGCTCGGCACCGGCGGCGGCCTGCACGTCTCCCACACCCTGCGCCTGCTCCCCGGTACGACCGGCGTCCTCTATACCGACGGACTGGTCGAGCGCCGGGACGAGGACATCGACCAGGGCCTCGACCTCCTGGCCCGCACCCTGGCCGGAGCCATGGGTGCCCCCGAGGTGATCTGCGCCCGGCTGCTGCGGGCGATGGGCGTGACCTCCGAGCACGACGACGACGTCGCCGTCCTGGCCTTCCAGCTGCCGGCGGAGGAGGGTGCCGAGAAACCGGTTGCGCCGGTTGACTCGGCGAGGCCGGAGGTCTAGTGTTCTTCGAGCTGCCTGGCAGGGAGCACCGGACACGCGTCAGCGCGGACGGTCCCGGGGCAGCCAATCCTCTGAAACACCACTTCCCGGTTCGGGCCGGGTCGCTTCGTCGTTTTCACGTTGCGGCCTGGTGCTTATTCGGCGTGCGCATTTTATTGGGTTGCGGTCGGATTCGCTTTTCGGAGCGGGGATCGGCTAGAGTTTGAAACGTCGGACAGGGCGTCAAGCCCCGGAAGACACCGGCGAGTTGGATGA
>NZ_JBHVJT010000150.1:0-6032 GCF_042798815.1 Kitasatospora sp. NPDC057738
CGCCGCAGCCGACCGGCGACCCGGCCGCGGTGCCGGACGCGCCCGCGCAGTCGGCCGGTGCGCCGGCGGCTCCCGTGCAGCCCCCGGCACCGGTCCAGACCCCGGCGCAGCCCACGCCGGGGGGCGTGCCGGCCGGGTACCACGAGTACAAGGACCCGAGCGGCTTCTCGGTCGTGCTGCCGGACGGTCTGCAGCCGGCCTCGTCCGACGCCAACCGGCGGATCTTCAAGAACGCGGCGGACGGCAGCCAGCTGCGGATCGAGTGGACCACGTCGCCCGGTGCGAGCGCGGTCGCCGACTGGCAGGAGTCGGAGCCGAGCGTCCGCGGTCAGGTCACCAACTACCAGCGGCTGAACCTGGCGGCGATCACCTACCGGCAGTGGAGCAACGCCGCGGACTGGGAGTGGACCAACGGCACGCCCAGGATGCACTCGCTCAACCGCGGCTTCGTGACCGGGACCCCGGCCAAGTACGGGTACTCGATCTACTGGATCGTCCCGGACGCCGAGTGGGCCGCCCAGGCCCCGGTCCGGGACGTCGTCTTCAACAGCTTCCAGCCCGCGCCGTAGACGGGCTCTAACCGATCAGGCGTTGCTTGGCGCGGGTGAACTCGTCCTCGGTGAGGGCGCCGGAGGTGCGCAGGGCGGCCAGCCGTTCGAGCTGGTTGATGAGCTGTTCGCCGGTGGCGGCTCCGGCCGGTTCGGCGGGCAGGGCCTTCGGGGTGTTGCGGGCGGTGCGGGCGGCGGCCCGGAGCCGCTCGGCGAAGAACTCGGCCTTGACCACGTCCTCGAAGCGGTGCGAGCCGGTGAGCGCCACCACCAGGAGCACTTCGCCGTTGAGCTTGGTGCGGGTCACGGTGACGTCGCTGACCGCGGCGAGCGGAACCGGGACCGGCGGCTTGCCGTCCTTCAGGAACAGGAGCCGATGGGTGGTCAGCACGAGCACTCCCTTGCGGAAGTGCTCGGGGTGGCGCCCGGCGGTGGAGGCGACCGGTTTCTCGCCGTCGATGACGGTCGCCTCCATGGCGCGGACGGCCTCGGCCTGGTTGGCCTTGCTGCTGTTCCCGGACGCCTCGAGGGCGGTGTCGATCAGATCGGTCCAGTCCATGGATCGAGCCTAAGGGAGCCGCTCAGTAGGCTGGTCGGCGAGCGAGAGGAACTGGCATGCGAGGCGGCCCCGAGCTGTTGCTGGCGGGACGGTACCGGCTGACGGACCGTCCCGGACCGCTGAGCGCCCACGCGGTGGACGAGCGGACCGGAGAATCGGTGCTGCTGAGCGCCCTGGAGCTGCCGGGGCTGCTGGCGGTGGGGCAGGATCCGGAGGACGCCGCCGCGGCGCAGGCGGACCGCCTGGTGCGGCGGGTGGCGGCGGTCGGTTCGGCCGCGCCGGTCGCGCACCCGCGGCTGCTGCGGGGGGTCGGCGCGTTCGTCGAGGGCGAGCTGCTGTGGACGGTGGAGGAGCGGCCCGCCGGGTGGACGGTGGCCGAGCTGCTCGCCGAGGGGCCGCTGCCGCCCTACCGGGCGGCCGAGTTGGCGGCGGACCTGGCCGGCGCGCTGCGGGCGCTGCACGCGGCCGGGCTGACCCACGGCGACCTGACCGCGGAGTCCGTGCTGGTCTGCGAGGACGGTGCGGCGATGCTCGGCGGACTGCTCGCCGGGGTGGCGCAGGAGGCGCTGGCCGAGGAGCTCGGCGGGCCGGCCGGGCGGCGCCGGTACGAGGTGCGGGCGACCCTGGTCGGCCCGGTGGCGGAGCGTTGGCCGCTGGACGGCGGCCCGGCGGGCGACTGCTGGGCGCTCGGGGTGCTGGTGCAGCGGATGGTCACCGGCCGCGCGCCGTACCCGGAGCGGAACGTGCCGGAGCTGGTGACGGCCGTACGGGACGGGCGGCGCGAGCCCTCGGTGGTGTGCGGGCCGCTCGGGCCGCTGGTGGAGCGGCTGTTGCAGGCCGATCCGGTGCGGCGGCCGACGGCGGAGGCGGTGCGCGGGGAGCTGGCGGAGCTGCTGGCGGGGGCGCCGGAGCCGGTCGACGAGGAGCGGGCGGCGGCGGTCGCGGTGCCCGCGCCGCCGGAGTCGCGGCAGCCGCGCCGGCGGGGCGGGAGGACCGGGGGCCCCGGGGGCGGCAGGAGTGCCCGAAAGGGCGGGAACGGCGGGGACTTCGGGGCAGGAAACGGTGCGAAGCCGCCCCGGATACCCCCGGCCCTATTGGGCCCGCTGTTGGTCGGTGGAGTGTTTGCGCTGCTCGCGCTGGGAATTGTCGCGGTGGTGCTGTTCGCGGGCTGACGATCCGCCGGGATTCCGGTCCTGCGGTTCAGCGGGTGGGCGTGATTACCCGGGGCGGCAAGGTGCGCCTAATGTGTGCGTGGGATTTGTTCGAACAGTGGTCTGCACCAGGCCCTCCGTCGCTGTGACGGCTGGCGGAGTGTGTGGGGGAGCGGGCGCAGATGGGCGTGCAGGACCGGCCGGAGGCGGCCGAGGCGGAGCGGTTGCTGGCCGGGCGGTACGAGCTCGGCGAGCGGCTCGGCCGGGGCGGCATGGGCACCGTCTGGCGGGCCTGGGACCGGATGCTCGACCGCGAGGTCGCGGTCAAGGAGCTGACCGTCAACCACCTGCCCGAGGAGGACCTCCAGATCCTGCACACCCGGATGAAGCGCGAGGCCAGCGCGGCCGCGCGGATCAAGCACCCCGGTGTGATCACCGTGCACGACGTGCTGGAGCAGGACGGCCGGCCGTGGATCGTGATGGAGCTGGTCGACGGCCGCTCGCTGGCCGACGTGATCAGCCAGGACGGCACCCTGCAGCCGCGCGCCGCCGCCGAGGTCGGCAGCCAGGTGCTGGCCGCGCTGCACCGGGGCCACCAGCTGGGCGTGCTGCACCGGGACGTGAAGCCGGCCAACGTGCTGCTGGAGCGCGGCACCGGGCGGGTGGTGCTGCTGGACTTCGGCATCGCGAAGTACGAGGGCTCGACCGAGCTGACCCGGCCGGGGGACCTGGTCGGGTCGCCGGACTACCTGGCGCCGGAGCGTGCCCAGGGCCAGCGGCCCGGGCCGGCCTCCGACCTGTGGGGCCTCGGGGCGACGCTGTACGCGGCGGTCGAGGGCCAGTCGCCGTTCCGGCGGGATTCGCCGATCACCACGCTCGCCGCGGTGGTCGACGAGCCGCTGCCGGAGTCGCGGCGGGCCGGGCCGCTGGGGCCGGTGCTGGCCGCGCTGATGGCCAAGGACCCGGCCGAGCGGCCCACCGCGGACGAGGCGGCCAGGATGCTGGCCGAGGTGCAGGCCGGGCACACGATGGGCCTGAAGTCGGTCGCGGCGGTGCGCACGCCCACCCGGTCGGTGCCGGTGGTGGACCGCAGCGACGGCCCGGTGCCCGAGGCGGAGCCGGCCGAGGGCTCCGAGGAGCCGACCGAGCCGAAGGCCGCCGCACCCGCCGTGCCCGCCGTCCCCGTCGTCCCCGCCGTGCCCGCCGAACCGGATACCACCGGGGGCGCACAGGCCGCTGCCCGGGCGCACACCGGGCCCGTCGCGCCGGTGCCGCACTCCGTCACGCCCGAGCGGGGACCGGCCAAGCGCCGCAGCCTGCTGAAGATCGTCGGCATCGCGGTGGCCGTCGGCCTGCTGGCCGCCGCGGGCACCTTCCTGGTCACCCGGCACGTGGTCGGCGGCGACAGCCCCAACGACCCGACGCCGACCGCCGCGGAATCCACCGGGCCCGAACCCACCAGCGACGCCACCCCCGCGGTGGCACCGCCCAACGGCTACCACTGGGTCGACGACCCGGCCGGCTTCCGCTTCCCGCTGCCGAACGGCACCCCGCCCTGGCAGCGGATCAGCGCCGGCGACAACCAGATCTTCTACAGCCCCGACGGCAAGGTGCACTACCTCCAGTTCGCCGTCACCGTCGGCCAGTCGGTCAAGCCGCTGGAGCACATGCGGCAGATGGAGGCCAGCGTCTCCAAGTCGCTCAAGGACTACAAGCAGCACCGGATGGCCGGCACGGCGGTGAAGGGCCAGGAGGCGGCGGTCTGGGAGTTCAGCTACCTGGCCAAGGAGGGCGGCCGCCGGCGCGCGATCGAGACCGAGTTCATCAGCCAGGACGGCACCAGCTACGCGATCTACTCGTCCAGCCCGGAGCGGGGCAGCGAGTGGAACGAGGCCGAGCAGCGCTTCTACGCCGTGCTCAACAGCTTCACCCCGACCCGCTGACCGGGGCCGGTCGAGGCGCCCGCTTTCACCCGACTGCGGCAGATTCTTGTTACCGACGGGTACCGGACCGGGCGCCGAACGCCTAGGCTGCGCCGTATGTCGGACCTCACAGCAGACGCAGTGGCCACCGAACACCCCGGCACGGGCAACCCGGCGGCACCCGGCGGCGCGCGGACCGTCGCCGCGGCCGTCCCGCCGTCCCTGGTCGCCAAGCTGGCGACCGGCGTCACCGCCACCGGCGAGCCCGACCTGGTGGAGACCGTCGCCCCGCTGACCGGCGAGCGGCTGGCCAGCCTGCCGCAGTCCACCCCGGCCGACGTCGAGGTCGCCTTCCAGCTGGCCCGCCGCGCCCAGACCGCCTGGGCCGCGCTGCCGGTGCGCCGCCGGGCCGCCGTCCTGCTGCGCTTCCACGACCTGCTGCTCAAGCGGCAGGACGAGGTGCTGGACCTCGTCCAGGCGGAGACCGGCAAGGCCCGGCTGCACGCCTTCGAGGAGGTGCTGGCCGTCGCCATGGCCGCCCGGCACTACGGGCGGGCCGCGCACGGATACCTCCGGGACAAGCGGCGCGGCGGCGCGCTGCCGGTGCTCACCCAGGCCGTCGAGGCCCGCCGGCCCAAGGGCGTGGTCGGCCACATCTCGCCGTGGAACTACCCGCTGGAGCTGTCCGTCGGCGACGCCCTGCCCGCCTTCGTGGCCGGCAACGCGGTGGTCAACAAGCCCGACACCCAGACCGCGCTGACCGCGCTGTGGGCCCGCGAGCTGCTGATCGAGGCCGGGCTGCCGGCCGACCTGTGGCAGATCGTGATCGGCGACGGCCCGGTGATCGGCCCCGCCGTGGTGGAGCACGCCGACTACGTCTCGTTCACCGGCTCCACCCGTACCGGCCGCGACGTCGCCCAGCGCGCCGCCGCCCGGCTGGTCGGCGCCTCGCTCGAACTCGGCGGCAAGAACGCCATGCTGGTGCTCGCCGACGCCGACCTCGACGCGGCCGCCGCCGGCGCCGTGCGGGCCTGCTTCTCCTCCGCCGGACAGCTGTGCATCTCGATCGAGCGGCTGCTGGTGCACCGCTCGGTGGCCGACGAGTTCCTGGAGCGCTTCGCCGCCCGCACCCGGGCGCTGCGCCTCGGCGGCGGCCTCGCGTACGGCGCCGACATGGGCTCGCTGGTCTCCGTCCGCCAGCTGGAGACCACCACCCGGCACGTCGACGAGGCGGTCAAGGCGGGTGCCACCGTGGTCGCCGGCGGACGGGCCCGGCCGGACCTCGGTCCGTTCTTCTTCGAGCCGACCATCCTCGACGGCGTCACCCCGGACATGGCGGTCTGCGCCGAGGAGACCTTCGGCCCGGTCGTCTCCGTCTACCGCTTCGACACCGACGAGGAGGCGGTGGCCGCCGCCAACTCCACGCCGTACGGCCTCAACTCCAGCGTCTGGACCAGGGACCTGCGGCGCGGCCGGACGGTCGCGGCCCGGCTGCGCACCGGCACGGTCAACGTCAACGAGGCGTACGCCGCCGCGTACGGCTCGATCGCCTCGCCGATGGGCGGGATGGGCGATTCCGGGCTGGGCCGCCGGCACGGCGCCGAGGGCATCCTGCGCTTCACCGAGGCGCAGACCATCGCGACCCAGCGGCTGATGCCGATCGCGCCCTCGTTCGGCCTGGACGACAAGCAGTTCGCCGCGGTGATGACCGCCGGCCTGCGGGCGCTCAAGGCGCTGCGCTTCAAGTAGGCCCGCTTCACGTGGGCCCGCTTCACGTGGGCCCGCTTCACGTGGGCCCGCTTCACGTGGGCCCGCTTCACGTGGGCCCGCTTCACGTGGGCCCGCTTCACGT
>NZ_JBHVJT010000151.1:0-5635 GCF_042798815.1 Kitasatospora sp. NPDC057738
TGGAGAACGAGCGCGACAAGACGCTCATACCCCTGCTCACCAAGCAGGACCCGAACAACGAGGTCACCAAGCGCCGCAACGACACCGACGCCGCGCTGAAGGCCTACAACGCCGCCTACGCCGCCTCGGACAAGTCCGGTGAGCTCCCCCGCCGCCACGAGGCCTTCCAGGCCCTGGTCATCGACCTGGCGCACCTGCGGGCCAACGCGTACAGCCCCGAGCTGTTCATCAGCGCGACCGCCAACGCCTACTCGGTGATGTTCGCCCCGCTGCTGGCCTACGACAACTCGGTCGGTCTGGGCTCCGCCAACGCCACCAGCAAGGGCCGCGCGATCTACGCGATGTCGCTGGCCAAGGCCTCCGCCTCGACCCAGCGCGCGCTGATGCTCAGCCTGCTGGTCGGCATCTCGCAGAACGCCACCACCCGGTACGAGAACGTCGACGCGACCCAGCAGATCGTGATCTCGGAGAAGCTGGAGCAGGTCTCCCTCAACGAGTTCAAGACCGGTAGCGCCCCCGAGGACGCCAAGAAGTACTCGGACGCGCAGGTCGCCCTGGCCACCGCCCAGGAGCGCTCGGCGTACAAGATGCCCAACGGTTCTGCGCCCAGCATGCAGGGCCTGCTGGCCCTGGCTGCCTCGTACAGCCAGGCCGCCGCCGACGGCCAGCAGAAGGGCAAGGCCGCCGCCGACGCCGCGTTCGCCGAGGCGAAGAACGCCGGCCTGACCCCGGACAACTGGAACCAGGCCGCCAACACCCACATCCAGGCCCTGCGGAACACCGAGATCGCGCTGCTGGACGACGTCCTCACCGAGTCCCGCGCCCTGAAGGACAACGCGCTCTACGACGCCATCCTCAACACGATCATCGTCGTCGCGGCGCTCATCCTGGCCGGTCTGCTCACCGGCTACGTGGCCCGCTCGATGATCCTCGGCATGCGCACCCTGCGCAGCGCCGCCCTGGAGATCGCCGACCACCGTCTGCCGGACCTGGTCGAGAAGCTCTCCAAGACCGACCCCGAGCGGGTCGACACCTCGGTGACCCCGATCCCGCTGCACGGCAAGGACGAGATCGGCGAGGTCGCCCGGGCGTTCGACCAGGTCCACCAGCAGGCGGTGGCGCTCGCCGCCGAGCAGGCCCTGCTGCGAGGGAACGTCAACGCGATCTTCACCAACCTGTCGCGCCGCAGCCAGAGCCTGATCCAGCGCCAGCTGGCGCTGATCACCGACCTGGAGAACAACGAGGCCGACCCGGACCAGCTGGAGAACCTCTTCAAGCTGGACCACCTCGCGACCCGTATGCGCCGCAACGGTGAGAACCTCCTCGTCCTCGCGGGCGAGGAGGCCGGCCGCCGCTGGAACACCCCGGTCCCGCTGGTCGACGTGCTCCGCGCCGCCGCCTCCGAGGTGGAGCAGTACGAGCGCGTCGAGCTCTCCGGCATCCCGGAGGTCGACGTCGTCGGCGCCGCCGTGACCGACCTCGTCCACCTGCTCGCCGAGCTGCTGGAGAACGCCACCTCGTTCTCCAGCCCGCAGACCCGGGTCCTGGTCAACGCGACCCGCCTGCCGGACGGCCGGGTGCTGGTCGAGATCCACGACAAGGGCATCGGCCTCACCGCCGAGGACTTCGCGGAGATCAACGAGAAGCTGGCCGAGCCGCCCACGGTGGACGCCACCATCTCCCGCCGCATGGGCCTGTTCGTGGTCGGCCGGCTCTCCCAGCGGCACGACATCCGCGTCCAGCTCCGCCCGTCCGGCGAGTCCGCCGGCACCACCTCGCTGGTCATGCTCCCGCCGTTCGTCACCCAGTCGGGTGCGGCGCCGGAGCCGGACGAGCAGTTCACCGTCTCGCGGATCTTCGCCGAGCAGGAGCCGACCGCCCAGTGGGCGCCGGACGCCACGGCCCGCAGCGCCGCCGAGCTCGGCTTCGACGACCACCTCACCGGCATCGGCAACGCCGGCTCCAGCGGGTTCAGCCCGGCCCTGGAGTCCGTCCAGCGCTCGCAGCGCCTCGACCAGGTCCGCCGCGCGGCCCTGGAGGGCGGCCCGCAGGCGCCGGTGGTGGACGCCGAGGTCGAGGAGGACTACCAGCAGGGCTACGACCAGTACGCCCCGCAGGGATACGAGCAGCAGCCCCACGCCGACGACCGGTACGGCTACGACCAGGGCGGCTACCAGCAGGACGAGTACCAGCAGGACGAGTACGCCCAGGACGGCTACGACCAGTACGCCCCCCAGGGATACGAGCAGCAGGGCTACGCCGACGACCGGTACGGCTACGACCAGGGCGGCTACCAGCAGGACGGGTACGCCGATCAGTACGGCCGGCAGGCCGAGGAGTCCCCGGCCGGCCACCCGTACGCCCCGGAGCCGCCCGCGCTGCCCGCCGCCGAGGCGCACACCACCCTGCCGTCCGGGCTGCCGCAGCGCCGCCCCGGCGAGCAGCTGGCGAGCGGTGGCCCCGCCGCCGCCCCGTCCGGCGCCGGCGCGTCCGGCGACGCCCCGAACTGGTTCGCCGGCGCCAAGGACACCTCGGCGTCCCCGACCCAGCGCGGCCACGACGTGTCCTCGCTCGGCGGATACGGCCCGACCGGCCCGACCGCCAGCACCGCCTGGCAGTCGCCGAACGACGGCGACTGGCAGCGGGCCGAGCAGCTGCGCGAGCCCAGCTCCAGCGGCACCACGGGTGCCGGTCTGCCGCGGCGCGTGCCCAAGCAGAACCTGGTGCCCGGCAACGCCAAGCCCACCCCGCAGGACGGGCCGCAGGTCTCCCGCAGCCCGGAGGAGGTCCGTGGCCGCCTCACCAACCTGCGCCGCGGTGTGGAGCAGGGCCGCAGCGCCGGTAACACCGGAAGCTTCCGGATCGACCCCGATCAGGCAGACCAGTCCGGCAACGGACAGAACCGGAGCACCGATCTCTTCGGCGGCTCGAACCACCAGGAGCGTTGAGTTGACTCAGATGAGCCAGGCCGCACAGAACCTGAACTGGCTGATCACCAATTTCGTGGACAACACCCCCGGGGTGTCCCACACCGTGGTGGTCTCCGCGGACGGCCTCCTGCTGTGCATGTCCGAGGGCTTCCCGCGCGACCGTGCCGACCAGCTCGCCGCCGTCGCCTCCGGCCTCACCTCCCTCACCTCCGGCGCCAGCCGGATCTTCGAGGGCGGCGAGGTCAACCAGACCGTGGTCGAGATGGAGCGGGGCTTCCTGTTCCTGATGGCCATCAGCGACGGTTCCGCGCTCGCCGTCCTCGCCTCCCCGGACTCCGACATCGGCCTCGTCGGCTACGAGATGGCCCTGCTCGTCGACCGCGCCGGCGCCGTCCTGACCCCCGCTCTTCGCGCTGAACTCCAGGGCAGTCTCCTGCACTGACGGTTCGTCGGATACCGTCCAGGTATTCGAAGCACCTCCGCGTCCTTCCCGGGCCCGCTTCGGCGGGCTCGGGTTCGGACGTTGTACGGCCTTCGCACCACCGGCTCCGGACCTGCGCCGAAGCTCGCACCGCACCGCCGCACCCTGTGAGGAGAGGAACCGTGACACCGCCCGACGACCGCAGCGGCCAGTACGGCGTTCCGTACCCTGGCACAGGCCATGACGCCTTCGGAGCACCCGGCGTCGGCCACGGTCAGCAGTACGGCCGGCACCAGTACGGACAGCCCCAGCAGCCGTACCCCCGCCCCGAAGAGCAGTACGGCCAGTACGACCAGTACGCCCGGCAGCCCTCGTACGGCGCCCCGGCACCCGGCTACCCGGCCCCGGCGCCCGAGCCGGCGCCCGGCTACCGGCCCGCCCAGGAGCCCGGCCACTACGAGGAGTTCGAGGACGAACCCGACTCCGGCCCGCTGATCCGCCCGTTCGCGATGACCGGCGGCCGGACCCGCCCGCGCTACGAACTCGCGCTGGAGGCCCTGGTCTCCGCCGATGTCGACCCGCAGCGCCTGGCCACCCTGCTCCCCGAGCACCAGCGGATCTGCACGCTGTGCACGGAGGTCAAATCCGTCGCCGAGGTGTCGGCGCTGCTCTCGCTTCCCCTGGGAGTGGCCCGCATCCTCGTGGCCGACCTGGCCGAGGCCGGCCTGGTCGCCATCCACCAGCCCGCTTCCGGCGGCGAAACCGGAAACCAGCCCGACGTCACGCTGCTCGAAAGGGTCCTCAGTGGACTTCGCAAGCTCTAACGCGGCCGCCCCCACCCGCGCCACCACCTCCGCGAAGATCGTCGTCGCGGGCGGCTTCGGTGTCGGCAAGACCACGCTCGTCGGCGCCGTCTCCGAGATCAACCCCCTGCGCACCGAAGCCGTCATGACCTCGGCCTCCGCCGGCATCGACGACCTCAGCCACGTCTCCGGCAAGACGACCACCACCGTCGCCATGGACTTCGGCCGCATCACCCTCGACGAAGACCTCATCCTCTACCTCTTCGGCACCCCCGGACAGGACCGCTTCTGGTTCATGTGGGACGACCTCGTCCGAGGCGCCATCGGAGCCGTCGTCCTCGTCGACACCCGCCGCCTCGCCGACTGCTTCCCCGCCCTCGACTACTTCGAGAACAGCGGACTGCCCTTCGTCGTCGCCCTCAACGGCTTCGACGGACACCAGCCCCACACCCCCGACGAAGTCCGCGAAGCACTCCAACTCGGCGCCGACACCCCCGTCATCACCCTCGACGCCCGCCGCCGCGACAGCGCCAAGAGCGCCCTCATCACCCTCGTCGAACACGCCCTGCTGGCCCGGCTCCGCTGAGCGAGGGGGAACCGCCCGGCCCCGACGGTCCGTCCCCTGCAGCGGGCCGTCGGGGCCGCGATGCTTACCGGCCGGTGTCCTCCGGGGGCCCCGCGCAAGACCCGTGTATAAGCAGCGGATAACAGTTCGGTAGGCATTTTGTGATCAACAATGACTCAGTGTGGCGAATCCGCGTCACTCAGCGCCAGGTGACCACGGATTTGCTCCGCCATGTCGGTGAATGTCCGGATTGTTCCGGCGTGGGCGTCGGACTTCGGCTGTTTGTCCCCCATCCCCGCACGTGCTGAAATTCCAGCTACCCCTGGATGTCTCCTGCTCCGGCCCGTCCGGCGGAGGTCAGGGCACCGGGGTAGCGCTGGATTGATCCATGGCCGGCAGTCGGCCGAGAGGTAGTTGTCGAGTGAGGCGTAAGCAGCAACCCGCCCCGCAGCGGCGCTCCGAGCCCCGCCAGAGCGAGCCGAACGGTACCCAGGGGGATCCGGCCGGATTCTCCGCGTTCACTCCCACCGAGGAACGCGCCCAGGGCCCCGCCCCGGCCCCCGAGCCCCAGGCCGCGCCCACGGCGCCCCGCAGCGGCGGTTCGTCGGGCGACGGCGGCGGCTCCAGCCGGTACGACTTCCTCCGCCCGCGCAACTGGCGCGTGCCGACCCGTCTGATCGCGATCCTGCTGATCCCCGTGATCATCAGTCTCGTCTTCGGCGGTCTGCGCGTGAACACCTCGGTCGACGGCTACATCAAGGCCTCCCGCGCCGAGAAGACCGCGGAGCTGGCCAAGGCGGCGACCGAACTCGCCGAGGCGCTGGAGAACGAGCGCGACAAGACGCTCATACCCCTGCTCACCAAGCAGGACCCGAACAACGAGGTCACCAAGCGCCGCAACGACACCGACGCCGCG
>NZ_JBHVJT010000152.1:0-5557 GCF_042798815.1 Kitasatospora sp. NPDC057738
GTGGTCTCCGGCGGCCGCGGCGTCGGTGCCGCCGAGGGCTTCGGCGTGGTCGAGGAGCTCGCGGACGCGCTGGGCGCGGCCGTCGGCGCCTCGCGTGCCGCCGTGGACGCCGGCTGGTACCCGCACAGCAGCCAGGTCGGCCAGACCGGCAAGCAGGTCTCCCCGCAGCTGTACGTGGCCAACGGCATCTCCGGCGCGATCCAGCACCGGGCCGGCATGCAGACCTCGAAGACCATCGTGGCCGTCAACAAGGACTCCGAGGCCCCGATCTTCGAGCTCGCCGACTACGGCGTGGTCGGCGACCTCTTCGAGGTGCTGCCGCAGCTCACCGCCGAGGTGAAGGCCCGCAAGGCCTGATCCCCGGACGACAGCGGAGGGCGTGGCGCCGAGTGGTACTCGGTGCCACGCCCTCCGTCGTTCTCCGTCGTTCTCCGGCAGCGCCCCGGGCGCGCCGTCCGCCCCGCCCGCCGCACGGTCCCCCGGCGGATCACTCCGCGACGAAGGCCGCGAGGTGCTGGGTGGCGAGGTGCTGGGTGAAGCCGCCCTGGGCGGGCGGCAGCGGGCGCGGCTCGGTGTCCTGCACCGGTGGTGGCGGCTCCATCGGCAGCAGCCGCAGTTCCGGCTGGTCGGAGTCGGGGGAGGGGAGCAGCCGCACCCGGGTGCCGACCGGCACGGTGCTGCGCATCCCGTCCACGATGCACCAGACGTCGAAGCCCTCCGCCATGCGGATCAGGGACTTCTGACGGACCAGCGGCGTCCGGGCCTGTTCGACCGCGCAGCGCCGCACCACGCCGGTGCCCTCGCTGGGCTCCAGCCTGAGGTCGGTGGATCCGCAGGTGGGGCAGAGCAGCCGCTGGAAGGTCGGGTTGTTGCACCACGTGCAGCGCTGGAAGTACAGCGTCGTGCTGCGGGTGTCGGCATCGATGGCTGAGTGGATCACGCTGTCATCTCCCTGCGCTCGGACCGGCTCGTTCGGCAGAAGTTCGGCAGAAGTTCGGCACGAAAAGAATAGGGAACTCAGTGCCGCGAAGGGAAGGCACTGAGTTCCCTTTTTGCCGCGTGCATGCATAATGAAGGGTACTGAGTACCGTCGTGAAACAGGAGTGGCGATCATGAGCCAGGACTTCGATCTCTTCCGGATCTCCGAGGAGCACGGGATGCTCCGTGAGGCGGTGCGTTCGCTGGCCGAGGCGAAGATCGCTCCGTTCGCGGCGGAGGTGGACGAGCAGGGGCGGTTCCCGCAGGAGGCGCTGGAGGCGTTGCGGGGCAACGATCTGCACGCGGTGCACGTGCCGGAGGAGTTCGGTGGTGCGGGGGCGGATGCGCTGGCGACGGTGATCGTGATCGAGGAGGTGGCGCGGGTGTGTGCGTCGTCCTCCCTGATTCCGGCGGTGAACAAGCTGGGGTCGCTGCCGGTGCAGTTGTCGGGTTCGCAGGAGTTGAAGGCGAAGTACCTGGGGGCGCTGGCGCGGGGCGAGGGGATGTTCTCGTACTGCCTGTCGGAGCCGGAGGCGGGTTCGGACGCGGCGGGGATGCGGACCCGGGCGGTGCGCGACGGGGATTTCTGGGTGCTGAACGGGGTGAAGCGCTGGATCACCAACGCGGGGGTGTCGGAGTTCTACACGGTGATGGCCGTGACGGATCCGGAGAAGCGCTCGAAGGGGATCTCGGCGTTCGTGGTGGAGAAGGGCGACGAGGGGGTGTCGTTCGGTGCGCCGGAGAAGAAGCTGGGGATCAAGGGTTCGCCGACGCGTGAGGTGTACTTCGACAATGTGCGGATTCCCGCGGACCGGATGATCGGTGCGGAGGGGACGGGTTTCGCGACGGCGATGAGGACGCTGGACCACACGCGGGTGACGATCGCGGCGCAGGCGGTGGGGATCGCGCAGGGGGCGCTGGACTACGCGAACGGGTACGTGCGGGAGCGCCGGCAGTTCGGGAAGGCGATCGCGGAGTTCCAGGGGGTCCAGTTCATGCTGGCGGACATGGCGATGAAGCTGGAGGCGGCGCGGCAGCTGACGTACGCGGCGGCGGCGAAGTCGCAGCGCGGGGACGCGGATCTGACGTTCTTCGGTGCGGCGGCGAAGTGTTTCGCGTCGGACGCGGCGATGGAGATCACGACGGACGCGGTGCAGTTGCTGGGCGGGTACGGGTACACCCGGGACTATCCGGTGGAGCGGATGATGCGGGACGCGAAGATCACGCAGATCTACGAGGGCACCAACCAGGTCCAGCGGATCGTGATGGCCCGCAACCTCCCGTAACCCCACCCGACACCCCACCCCGACGTGCACCGACGGCGGGTCGGCCGGCCGCCCGGCCGTCGGTGCCGAGGCATCGTCCCGATGCTAAGTTCCGGTGAATGAGTGAGAAGGAAGAGCAGGACCAGTCCATGAATGACGGGCCCTCGAAGCCGGCGATGCGCGAGGCGCTGGTGGCCGCGGCCTTCGAGCTCTTCCTGGAGCGCGGCTTCGAACAGACGACCGTCGACGACATCGTCTCGCTGGCCGGCGTCGGCCGGCGCTCCTTCTTCCGCTACTTCCCGGCCAAGGAGGACGTGGTCTTCCCCGACCACGAGCGCAGCCTCGCCGAGATGACGGAGTTCCTGGATTCCGGCACCGGTGAGGAGGACCCGGTCAGGCACGCCTGCGACGCCGCCCGCCTGGTCCTGCGGATGTACGCCGAGCAGCCCTCCTTCTCCGTCCAGCGCTACCGCCTGACCCGCAAGGTGCCCGGCCTGCGCGCGTACGAGCTGTCCGTGGTCTGGCGCTACGAGCACACCCTGGCCGCCTATCTGCGCGGCCGCTTCGCCGACCGCCCCGACGGCCCGCTGCGTGCGGACGTGATCGCCGCGGCCGTCGTCTCCGCGCACAACCACGCCCTGCGCACCTGGTTGCGCTCGGGCGGGGAGAGCGACTGGGTGGCCGAGGTGGACGCGGCGATGGCCTTCGTCACCGGCACCTGGGGCGAGCGCCAGGGCGAGTCCGCCGAGGGCGAGTCCGACGACGTCGTGGTCCTGGTCGCCAGCCGCCGCGCGCCGCTGTGGCGGATGGTGCAGGGCATCGAGAGCGCGCTGGGCGCCGACGCCCGCCAGGTCTGACCCTCACCCGCACGGCGCAGCCGCGTCCGCCGTGGCCCCGGCCGACGGCCCGTGCGCCGTGCGGGGCGTCCGGCTCCGGGCGAGACTCGGTCCCGGGACGGCCCTCCCCGACGGCGGGCGGCCCGGGAGCGCGAGGGAGCGGCGATGCCGACGACGTCCCAGCAGCGGAGCAGCGGCCCGACCCTGCGCGAGGTGCTGCTGCACGAGGGCTACTTCCGCCTGTTGCTGGTCTCGGGGTTGGTCGGCGTCCCGGTCTCGCTGGCGGCCTTCGGCTTCGTCAGCCTGGAGCACGAGCTCCAGCAGTGGGTCAGGGAGAGCCTGCCGGAGACGCTCGGCCACCACCAGGCCCCCTGGTGGTGGCCGCTGCCCGCGCTGCTGCTGGCCGGCCTGCTGCTCGCCCCGATCGTGACCCGGCTGCCCGGGCACGGCGGTCACATCCCGGTCGACGGCTTCGGCGGCCCGCCCACGATGCCCGTCGCCGTCCCCGGGGTGGTGCTGGCCGCGCTCGCCTGTCTGCCGGTCGGCGTGCTGCTCGCCCTCGTGCTCTTCAAGGGGCTGGGCTGGTCGATCGCCCTCGGCGGCCTGCGCGGCGGCCCGATCTTCCCGGCGCTCCTGCTCGGTACGGCCCTCGGCACGGCCTGTGCGCCGCTGCCCGGCTTCGGTGCCGGGCCCGCCCTGGCGGTCGGCCTCGCGGCCTCGGGTGCCGCCGTCACCGGCCTGCCCGTCACCAGCACCGTCCTGGCCGCCGCGCTGCTCGGCGGCCAGGCTGCCGACGCGATGCCGCTGCTGATCGTGTCCACGGTGGCGGCCTTGATCACCGCGGAGTGGTTGCGGGGGGGGGGGGGGAGGGGGAGGGAGGGGGGGGGGAGTGCACCCCAGGGGTGACACCCCCCCCACCACCGCGCCGCCGGTCCGGTCAGGACGGCAGCGTCTTGCTCGCCAGCACCTTCCCCTGGGCGTCGTACGCGGCGAGCCTGATGCCCTCCAGCGGGTGCGCGCCCGGGCCGTCGGCGGCCTTCTGGCTGGGCCCCCAGACGTAGCCGGTGGCGTAGCCCGGGTCGCCGGGGAGCGAGGCGACGGTGGCCCAGTACGCCTGGCCGTCCACCTCGATGGCCATCCGGGCGACCTGCCCGGGACCGTGGTAGACGAGGTTGTACAGGCCCTCCTGGTGCTGCGGGGGGTTCCCGTAGTACTGCATGGTGATCTCGGTCGTGCCCCCCGCCCAGGAGTGTCCGGAGCACCCCGGGCCGCTCTTGTACGCGGGGGCGTCGTGGATGCAGATCTCCTGGTCCTTCAGCTGCATCCACCAGTCCGGGCGGCCCAGCGGCAGCTGCTGGCCGGGTTCCACCACCAGGGCCTCGGGGGCCGGCCCCGCCGGTGCCGGCGGGGCCTGCGAGGCGGGCCCGACGGCCCGGTCCCCGCCCTGCGCGGACAGGACGGCCCCCGTACCGGCCACCAGCGCGAGCGCGGCCACCACGGCCGACGCGCCCACCGCCATCCGGCGCCCCCGCCGCTGCCGGCGCACGTGGACCTGCACGGGCCCGGCGGACCAGTCCGCCACCGCGACCCGGGCCGCCTCGTCCCGCAGGGCGCCGCGCACCATGTCCTCGGTGTCCATCACCTGTTGCCTCCGTCCGTGCCGTCGATCGTCGAACCGGTGCCCGCCGCGTACGGGGCCAGCACCGGGTGGCTGCGCAGTTTCGCCAGGCCTCGGCTGGCCTGGCTCTTCACGTTGCCGAGCGAGCAGCCGAGCACTTCGGCGACCTGGTACTCGCTCATGTCCTCCCAGTAGCGCAGGACGACCACTGCCCGCTGGCGCTGCGGCAGTTCGGCCAGCGCCTGGAGCAGCACCGAGCGCTCCTCGACGTCGCGGTGGCCGCCGCCCGCGGTGTGCGCCCGATCGGGGAGGACGGGCACGAGCAGCTGCCTGACCCGGCGCCGCCGGTGACGGCTCAGGTTGTTGTTCACCAGGGCCCGGTGGACGTAGGCGTCCGGCTCCTCCAGGCGGCTGATCCGGGACCAGTTCCTGAAGACCTTCGCGAACGTCGCCTGCACCACGTCCTCGGCCTCGTGGTAGTCGCCCGTGAGCAGGTAGGCGGTGCGTACCAGGCGCCGCCAGCGGGTGGCGGCGAACCCCTCGAAGTCGAGCTCCCGCAGGCCGGGGCCGCCCGCGGAAGCCGGTGCCGTGCCGGGCCGGGGCCGGTCCTCCACCGGGATGTGCAATGCGCTCGCGGTCATCCGATTCCTCTTCGTCCACGCGACGACCCGACCGGACCGTCGCTCTGCCCTACTCACCGCCGCGCCGCCACAAGGGTTGCACGCAGGCGTCGAATCACCTGGGCGTCGAGCACAGTAGGGGGCTCACGAAGGGTCGAGCCGGTCGGGTTGTCGGCGCCGACGACGGCCGACGGCCGACGATCGACGGCCGGGCGTCCCGGTGCGGCGGCCTCGTCCCTG
>NZ_JBHVJT010000153.1:0-5224 GCF_042798815.1 Kitasatospora sp. NPDC057738
CGGCACCGACCGGCCTGGTCACCCGAACCCGCACCCGCCCGGTCGGCCCGCACGGCAGCACGAACCACTCCGACGTGGTGCCGTACGGATCGTCCGGGTCCCCGCTCCCCGTCCCGCCGCCGCCGCCGGACGCGCCGTCGCCCGGGGCGCTGTCGGACACCGCGAACGAGAGGTCCGGCAACTCGTCGGCGGACCGGCCGGCCCGGGCGTCCAGGAAATCCTGGAGCGCCCGGTCGAGCACCGGTCGCCGGTCGGACAGGGGGGTGGGGTCGGACAACTCTCTGCTCCTGGCTTCGGTCGACGGGCACGGTGGCTCCGTGTGTGCCCCGGCCGTGGTGGCCTGGTCGTGCCCTGCGGCGGGCGGCCGGCTCCTCAGCCGGCTTCGTCGTACGGGCGTGTCCGCCACTCGCGCGGCGGGACGCCGTAGGCGGCGCGGAAGGCCCGGCTGAAGTGCGCCGGGTTGGCGAAGCCCCAGCGCTGGGCGACGGCCGACACGGTGGGCGCGGTGCGGCCGCGCCGGGCCAGCTCGCCGGCGCAGGCGTCCAGGCGGAGCCGCTGGACGAGGCGGCTCACCGTCACGCCCTCGCCCTCGAAGAGCCGGTGCAGGTAGCGCACGGAGATGTGGTGGGCCCGGGCGATCCGCTCGGGCGACAGGTCCGGGTCGCCCAGGTGGCAGTCGATGTACTCCCGCACCCGCCGGACCAGGTGGGCGTTCCGGGCGCCCGGTCCGTCGGCCTCCCCGGCCGGCACCAGCTGGGCGATGAGGGTGCTGAACAGGCCGGCGACGCTGCCGGCCAGCCGGTCCCCGACCGGGTCGGGGTAGGAGTGCGCGGAGGCGGCGAGAACACCCAGGAAGGACAGGATCACCGGTCCGCACCCGTCGGTCGGGCCGACGGCCGTCGCGGAGGCGTGCCGCAGGTCGCGCTCCGGGACGCCCAGCAGGCGGCGCGGCACGTGGAACAGGTGGGTGCGGAACCGCTCCGGGTAGTCCACCGCGAACGGGCGCGCCGTGTCGTAGAGGACCAGCCCGCCCGGCGGCACCTCCGCGCGGCGCCCGTCCTGCTCCAGGACGGCCCGGCCCGACACCTGCACGCCGACCCCGACCTGCGGCTCGCTGTGCGGCGTGCGCGCGATCAGCGCCGCCGTGCGGGAGAGCCGGGCCGCGTCGGCCTCCAGCGTGGAGATCCGCACGTACCCGAGGCGGTGCGACTCCAGGAGTCCGTCGAACGGCCGCCCGGTGAGCGGGCGCACCTCCAGCGGCACCAGCGACCGCGACACCGCCCCGCTCCAGAAGGCCGCCTTGTCGCGGTCCGCGACCGACGCCGTCGTCACCCGCAAGCCCATCTGACCGTCCTTCCGCCGGAGTCCTGCGCACTCTCAGCGTGGCCCGCGGGCGCGGCGGGCCGGTAGGTCATCTGACTGTCGTCCCGGGGCGGTGCGCCGGGAAGCCCGGCGGGGCGGCCGGGGCAAGCCGGCCGGGCGGGCGTTCCCCCAGGTCAGCCGCCTTCGAGGGCGTGGGAGAGCGCGGCCCGCGTGGTGATGCCGAGCTTGGGGAAGATCTTGTAGAGGTGAGCCCCGACGGTACGGGGCGACAGCCGGAGCTGCCGGCCGATCTCCTTGTTGGTCAGGCCGGTCGCGGCCAGCCGGGCGATGCGCAGCTCCTGGCCGGTCAGCCCGGACGGGTCGGCGGCCGGCCCGTCCTGCGGCAGCGCCACGGAGTCGCCCGCGGCCCGCAGTTCCTCCTCGCACTGCGCCGCCCAGGGGGTGGCCCGCAGCCGGCGGAACACGTGGTGGGCCACGCGCAGCGTCTCCCTGGCCCCGGGCCGGTGGCGGCGGCGCAGCCACGCGCCGTGGGCGAGCCTGAGCCGCGCGAGGTCGAACACCCACTGCTCGGCGCCCGGTACCGCGTACGCGGCGAGGTAGGCGGCCTCGGCCTCGGGGTCGTCCGCAGCCAGCGCGGTGGCGGCCACGCACAGGAAGGCGTGGCGTCCGGAGATCTCCGCCGAGCGCGCCGCGGCTCCGGCCGCGAGGTGGGCGCGGGCCTCGTCGAGGCGTCCGGTGTGCACGGCGGCCGTCACCAGGTCGAGGACCAGCGTGTGGTGCCACGGCTGGCCGCCGGACAGGCGCCCGGGCGGGGTGAGTTCGCAGAAGTGCGCGTACGCCTCCTCGTAGCGCCGGTGGGCAAGCGCGGCCAGGCCGCGCAGATGGGTCAGGCGGTCGAGGACGTACCGCATCCGGGCGCGCGTGGCGACCGGCCCGATGGTCCGCTCGATCTCCTGGAGCCCGGCCACGTCGCCCCGGCCGGCCAGGAAGTGGGCGTAGTACTGGCGGAACATCAGGCCGTTCGTGTGGTAGCCGAGCTCGTCCGCCTCCTCGGCCTCGCGCAGGCAGACGGCTGCCCGGTCCCAGTACCCGAGCAGGTAGTCCTGGTGGGCCTTGGCCTTGGCGACCGAGCCCTGGGTGGCGTAGCCGTGCAGCCCGGAGAAGCGCTGCCACAGACCGCTGTCGGGGCTGTCGAGCGCCGAAGCGGTCCAGAGCAGCAGCCAGGCCGCGCCGGCCTCCTGCTCCTCGGTCATGCCGTCGGCGGTCGCCAGCAGGGCGGCGGCCGCGTCCGGGCCCGGCTCGGTCCAGGCCCGCAGACAGAGCCGGCCCACGTCGGAGACGTCGTCCCGGTGCCGTTCCAGGGCGCGCCAGGCCCAGGGGTCGTCCGTGTACGTGGCGGCGAGGAGCAGCTTGAACCAGGCCTGTTCGACCAGTCCGCCGAAGGTGTCGGCGCCCGGCGCGGTCAGCGCGTCGAGGGCCGCGGGCAGCAGCGCGGCGGAGGACTCGAAGTCGACGCGGTGGCTCTGGTCGGCGTAGACCACCGCGTACGAGAACAGCGGGGCGATGTCCTGCGGGACCGTGCTGCTCCTCAGTTCCTCCACCAGGGCCGCGGTGTGGCGCAGCTGCCCCCCGCGGGCCGACATCACGGCGGCCCGGGTGAGCCTGCGGACGCGGTCGCAGGAGCTGGGGCTGAGGACGGCGGCGCGTTCCAGCAGGAGGGCGCCCTCCGCCTCGCCGCCCCGGCGGGCCAGCTCGTGGCCGGCCTCCTGGAGGCGGTGCGCGAGGTCCTCGTCGGGCAGCAGGGCGGCGGCCGCCTCGTGGACCAGTCGCCGGGGGTCCTCCGGTGCGAGGGCCTCGGACAGCGCGCGGTGGGCCTCCCGGCGGGCGGTGTCGGAGGCGGCGGAGACGACGGCGGTGCGCACCAGGGGGTGCCGGAACACGAGCTGCCCGGCCGGGTCGAGCCGGGCCAGGCCCTCGGCCTCGATCCGTTCCAGGATCTCCCGCGCGTTCTCGTCCGCGAGGGCGCGGAGCCACTCGGCGCTGCCGGAGTCCGGGCCGGTGGCCAGGGCGCCGAGCAGCAGCAGGCGGCCGACCTCCGGCGTCACCGTGCCGAGCCGTTCGGCGAACATCCGTTCCAGCTTCCGCCCCAGGGGCAGCCGTTCGGGCAGCGGGGCGGCTCCCCGCTGCTGGGCGTCCGCCAGCTGGCGCGGCAGTTCGACCAGCGCCAGCGGGTTCCCGGCCGCCTCGGCCAGGACGCGTTCCCTGGCGGGCGCCGCGAGTTCGGGGTAGCGGGTGCCCAGCAGCAGGGCCGCGTCCTCGCGGGGAAGGGCCGGGACGTCGACGGCCTCGGCCGACCAGGTCTGGGCGGCCGGTCCGTTCGCGCGGCTGGCCCCGACGATCACCACCGGCAGCTCGGCGCACCGCCGGTGCAGGAAGGCGAAGACGGTCGCGCTCGACGAGTCGATCCAGTGCAGGTCGTCCAGGACCAGCAGCACGGGGGCGGTCCGCACCACCCGCTCCAGCAGGGCCAGTGTCGCGGCGCCGACGGCGAAGCCGCTCGGAGTGCCGGAGCGGATGCCGAACGCGCTGTCCAGGGCCTCGCGCTGATGCGCGGACAGCGCGTCGGAGTGCTGGAGCAGCGACCAGAACGCCTGGTGGAGGGCCCCGAACGCGAGGTCCGTCTCCGCCTCCGTGCCGACCGCGCGCAGGACGGTGAACCCGCGCTCGCGCGCCAGTCGCTCCACCCAGGCCACCAGCGTGCTCTTGCCGACACCGGCGTCGCCGCGCAGCAGGACGGTCGACCCGCTCGCGCCGTCCACGGCCTGGACCAGCGCCGCGGTCAGCAGTCCCGTCTGCCGCTGCCGCCCGACCAGGACCGGAAACCGTCTGTCCTCCGCCACTGGTTCCTCTCCCTCGGGCCGGCCGATCCGCTCACCGGGCATCCCAGGCTACCGCCCGCCGGAACCACCGTTCCGCTGCCGGTACGGCCCCGGACCCCGGCGGCCCGCCCCTCGACGGGCACCGTCGCCGGCGGTCCCCGCGCCGCTGCCGCCGGGGCGGGCGCGGGGACGGGGACGGAACCGTTCCGGTCACTCGCGGTAGAGCAGCACGGTGAGTGCGGCCAGCACGGCGCTGGCGACCAGGGCCCAGGCGATCTGCCCGTGCAGGACCAGCAGCGCACCGGGGACGGCGCCGGCCAGCATGGTGACGACGGAGAGGATCTTGCGGCGCTGGCGGGGGGCGGTGCCCCCGGCCGGGCGGGAGTCGGCGGCCAGGCCGGTCAGGGTGAGGGTCAGCACGGTGGTGGTGAGGTCCGGTACGCCCAGGCCCCGCACGGTGGCGTTGCGGATGCCCATCGCCAGGGCGAGCAGGGCGATCACCGCGTACTGCGCGAACCCCTCGGGGCTCCGCACGAAGAGGACGGCGGCGGCCGCGGCGTGCAGCACGGCCTCCAGGGCGAAGGCCGCGCGCAGTCGTGCGGGTCGCCGGGTCGCGCCCTGTCGGGTGGCGATCCGGCCGGCCACCCCGGCGCCGAGGAGAAAGGCCGCGAGGGAGGTCAGGGAGCCGACCACGGAGAAGCCGGGCGCCCCGGCGAGGGCGAAGGCGACGACCACGACGTTGCCGGTCATGTTCGCGGTGAAGACGTGGCCGAGGCCGAGGTAGCTGACGGCGTCGATCAGGCCGCTGACCAGGGTGAGGGCGAACAGGGCCAGCGCCAGCGGGTGGCGGTCGTGGATCTGCGGTCCGGACGGCTGCGGCGGCGGGGGTGTGGTCACGACGGCTCCTCGTACGGAAGGGGGCTGCGGGCGGGGGGGGGGGGGGGGGAGGAGCCGCCCCCCCCCCCCCGGCGCCGGGGGGTGCGCGGGGGCGAGCATCCCCGTCGAGCGCCGCGGGGCGAGAG
>NZ_JBHVJT010000154.1:0-4503 GCF_042798815.1 Kitasatospora sp. NPDC057738
GGACATGTGGTGCACTTGATGCGGACAAGTCATACAGGTAGCGTTTACCCCAAGTGGGGGCGTCGGGTACGCAATCGCCGCCCGCCGTCGCCGCCACCACCCCCCCATGCGGAAGGGAGTTCGACCATGGCCGAGAACATGGAGCAGCAGAACGTCGGCGAGAGCGGCGAGGAGGGCCCGGAGGTCGAGGCGCACGTGGCCAACATCCTGGACCTCCAGTCGATGAAGGTCCTGAGCGAGGCCTCCGACGGCAACTGCTTCAGCCTGATCAGCTACGTCGCCGGCGCCGAGACCTCCGCCTGACCGGAGTCCGCACGCCGGGCCGGGCACGGGGGCGGACGCACCGCCGCCCCCGGCCGCCGGCCGCCGAAGGCCTCCGGGGCGGTCCCGCCGGGACGGGACCGCCCCGGCCCGATCCGCACCCCCGCGGGTGCCCCCGCCCGACCACGGAGGACGGCCATGGAGCCCACCCCGCTCGCCCGCAACCGGGACTTCCGGCTGCTCTGGGCCGGCGGCCTGCTGGCCTCGCTCGGCTCCCAACTCGCCTCGATCGCCCTGCCGTTGCTGGTCCTGCGGGAGACCGGATCGGCCGCCCGGGCGGGCGCCGTCGGCACCGTCTCGGTCGGCGCGCTGCTGCTCACCATGCTGCCCGGCGGGGTGCTCGCCGACCGGATCGAGCGGCGCCGGCTGATGCGGATCTGCGACGTCCTCGGCCTGTTCGCGGTCGGCGCCCTGGTCGTCGCCGTGCTGCGCGGGCACACCCCGCTGCCGCTGGTCCTGCTGGTCGCCGCCGCCGGGGCGCTGATCACCGGCGTCTACGGGCCCGCCGCGGGCGGGCTGCTGCGCGCGGTGGTGCCCGCCGGGCAGGCCCGCGAGGCCTCCTCCCGGATGCAGGCGCGCGGCGCGGCCGCCCGGCTGATCGGACCGCTCGGCGGCGGGGCGCTGTTCGCCTGGCACCCGGTGCTGCCGTTCCTCGCCGAGGGCGTCGGACTGCTGCTGTCCACCGTCTGCGTGGCGCTGATGCGGACCCGCTCGCTGCCCGCCGCGAGGAACGGGCCGGTGCTCGGCCGGGCCGAGCTGACCGCCGGACTGGCCTTCATCTGGCACCGGCCCTATCTGCGCACCCTGCTGCTGATCTTCGGCCTCGGGATGAACTTCGCGTTCAGCGCGCTGATGTTCGCCACCCTGGCCGTCGCCTCCGACGGCGGCCGCTCCGGCGTCGGAGGCGGCACGGTCGTCTCCTGCACCGCGGCCGGCGCCCTGGCCGGCGCGCTGCTGGCTCCCCGGCTCGGTGCCCGGGTCCGGGACGGCAGCCTGGTCGCGCTCGCCTGCTGGGCCTGCGCGCTCACCGCCGGGGTCCTGGTGCTCACCCGGGTGCCGCTGCTGATCGGACTGCTCTGCGCGGCCTGCATGTGCCTGTCCACCGTCGCCAGCATCGGCTTCGTCTCCGGCATGCTGATCGCCGCGCCGCCCGACCGGATCGGCCGGGTGCAGAGCGCGGCCGCCTTCCTGTCCACCCTGGTCCAGCCGTTCGGCCCGCTGGCCGCCGGCACCCTGCTCGGCTCGCTCGGCGGCACCCGGACCTTCGCCCTGCTGGCCGTCGCCATCGCGCTCTGCGCGGCCGTGGTCACCTGGGCGCCGCCGGTCCGGCGCGGACCGCGGCCGCGCCCGGCCGTCTGAACACCGCCCGCTCCCGGAAGACTTCGGAACAGGAGGCCCCATGGCCGGCGCCCACGAGACCCAGCTGTACTGCCTCGCCGATCCGATGTACTACGACACCCCCGGGCGGCTGCGGGACGGGGCGAACCGCTACCCGCCGGCCCTCGGCGAGCCGCCCGCGGGCTGGCGGCGGGAGCAGCGCGGGCTGTGGACGGTGCTGCGGCCCGAGGTCCTGTCGGCCGACTCCCGGCTGCCGGAGCAGGGCTGGAAGCTGCACGTGTCGGCGGTGCGGGAGAGTGCCGAGCGGACACTGGACGCCGTCGCCCGGATCTGCCTCGACCGCCGGGTCGCGTTCAAGTTCCTGCGCGGCCCGGCGGCGCTGGCGGTGACGAACGGCAAGTTCGCGGGGCGCGGCAGCAGCGGCAAGTTCATCACCGTCTACCCGGCCACGGAGGGCGAGTTCCTCACCCTGGCCGAGGAGTTGGCGCGGGCGCTGGACGGCTTCCCCGGGCCGTACGTGCTCACCGACCTGCGGATCGGCGACGCCCCGGTGTTCGCGCGCTACGGGGCCTTCGTCGAACTGTGGTGCCAGGACGCGGCCGGGCGGGTCGTCCCGGCCCTGCGCGACCCGTCCGGCGCGCTCGTGCCCGACCCCCGCGAGCCGGCGTTCCGGCTGCCCGGGTGGGTCGAGCCGCCGGCCGCGCTGCGCCCGCACCTGGCCGCCCGGGCGGCGGCCCGCGGGCACCTGCCGTACCGGATCGTCGAGGTGCTCCGGTTCTCCAACGCCGGCGGGATCTACCTCGCCGAGCGGCACGGCACGGGGGAGCGGGTGGTGCTGCGCGAGGCCCGCCCGCACACCGGGCTGGACGGCGCCGGGGCGGACGCCCTGACCCGGCTGCGGCGCGAGCAGTGGGCGCTGGAGCGGCTGGCCGGGCTGGCGTGCGTGCCGCGGCTGCACGAGGTGCGCACGGTGTGGGAGCACACCTTCCTGGTGCAGGAGCACGTCGAGGGCGTCCAGTTGTTCACCGAGGCGATCCGGCGCTACCCGCTGGTGCACCAGAACTGCACACCGGAGCAGCGCGCCCGGTACGCGCGGTGGGTGGGCGGGGTGGTGGCGGGGCTGGAGCGGGCGCTCGCCGCCCTGCACGGGCGGGGCGTGCGGTTCGGGGACCTCCACCCGTCGAACGTGGTGCTCCGGCCGGACGGGTCGGTGGTGCTGGTGGACTTCGAGTACGCGGCCGGGCTGGACGACCGGCGGGTGCCGGTGGCCGGCGCGGCCGGACAGCACGTCCCGCCCGGACTGACCGGCGCCGAGGCCGACCGCTGGCTGCTCTGGGCCACCTGGCTGATGCTGCTGATGCCGGTGCTGGAACTGGCCGACCTCGACCCGGGCAAGCTCCCGGCGCTGGAGCGGCGGGCGCGCGAGTGGTTCGGACTCGGGGAGGAGGAGGGGCCGGTGCGCCCTGGAGCGGTGGCCCTGGTGGAGTCGGCGAGCGAGCGGCGCGGGCGGGAGCTGCTGGCCGGGCCCTCGCTGGACCCGGTGCGCCGGGAGCTGGTCGCGGGCCTGCACGCGGGCGCCACCCCGGACCGGCCGGACCGGCTCTTCCCCGGGGACGTGGCCGGGTTCGCCGACGGCGGTACGGGCGTGTCGCACGGCGCGGCGGGGGTGCTGTACGCGCTGCACCGCGCCGGCGCCGACTGGCCGCAGGAGTACGCGGACTGGCTGGTCGCCGCGGTGCGCCGGCGGGCCGACCGCCCCGGCACCGGCGGACTGTACGACGGGCCGCTCGGCACCGCGCTGGTGCTGGCCCGGATCGGCCGGACGGAGGAGGCGGAGGAACTGCTCGGGCGCGCCCGCACCGCCCGCCCGGCCCGGGAGGCGGGCCTGTTCGGCGGCCGGGCCGGCGCGGCGCTCGCCCGGCTGCGGCTGGCGCGGGCGCTGGACCGCCCCCGGGAGCTGGCCCACGCGCTCGACGACGCACGGGAGTTGGCCGCCGTGCTGCGCGGCGAGCCGGTGCCCGGACTGGACGAGCCGGCGGCCGCCGGACTGCTGTACGGGCTGGCGGGGGTCGCGCTGCTCCAGCTGCGGCTGTACCGGCGGACCGGCGAGCGGTGGCTGCTCGACTCCGGGCGGACCGCGCTGGAACGGGCCGTGGCCGGGTGCGTCCGGGTGCCCGACGGGTCGGTGCAGGTGCTGGAGGCCGGGCGCCGGCTGGCCTACCTGGACCGGGGCAGCAGCGGGATCGCGCTGGTGGTGCGGGAGTTCCTGGAGCACGCGGAGCTGCCGGGCGGGGAGGCCTTCCTGGCGGACGTGCGCAAGGTCTGCGCGCCCGGGTTCATCCGGGAGCCGGGCCTGTTCCGCGGGCGGGTCGGGCTGACGCTGGCGCTGGACCGGCTGGGCGGGGCGCCCGCGCGGGAGGCCGTGCTCGGGCAGGTGCGCAAGCTCCAGTGGCACCTGGTGGCCCGGCCGGAGGGGCTGCTGGTGCCGGGGATGAGGCTGCGGCGCTTCTCCGCCGACCTGCACACGGGCGCGGCGGGGGTGCTGCTGGCGCTGAGCGGGCTGGAGGAGGGGCCCGGGGAGCGGCGGGCGGACGTGCTGGACCTGCTGACCCTGGGGTGAGCGAACCGCGCGGCCGTCAGGTCGGCGCCGGTGCCCCACGGGCGCGGCCGTCAGGTCAGTGCCGGCGCCCGCACGGCCTCCACCGCGCGTTCGCGGGCGTGCAGGTGGGTGAGCCGCGGCAGGGCGTACAGGGCGGCGTGGGGGGGGGTCCCCCCCCGTGGGGGGGGACCCCCCCCCGCACTCTTCCTGGTCCCCCCCACGGATCAAAGAGGCCCCCCTCTCGT
>NZ_JBHVJT010000155.1:0-4360 GCF_042798815.1 Kitasatospora sp. NPDC057738
CCGGCACCTCGAACTCAAGGCTCGACCCGCGCCCCGACCGCACCGAGGGCCGCGGCCGGTCCGTCGGCAGCTCCAACGGCTCCAGACCCGCCAACGCCTCACGCCAGTAGGCCAATTGGGGATCAACTGCCGATTCCCGCAGCCGGTCCCGTTGCCAGATCGCAAAGTCGCCGTACTGGACCGGCAGCGCCGCACGGTCGGGGGTGCGCCGCTCGCACTCGGCCGTGTACAGCTCGGACAGCTCCTCCGAGACCAGCCGCATGGACCAGCCGTCGGACACGATGTGGTGCAGCACGACGAGGAGCAGGGTCTCGTCCTCGCCGGCCCGCACCAGCACCGCCCGCACCGGCGGTCCAGCGGCGAGGTCCATCGGCCGGAACGCCTCGCGCCGCACCACCTCCAGCGGGTCGGCCCCGCCGTCGATCCGCGTCAGCGCGAAGCCGCCGGGCTCGTCCACGATCTGGCGTGCGTCGCCGTCCGGGCCCGCCACGAACCGTGTCCGCAGCACCTCGTGCCGCTCGACGAGCTGCGCGAACGCCCGCTCCAGCGCACCCGCGTCGACGGTGCCGTGCAGCCGGACGGCCAGGGGCAGCAGGTATTCGGCGGAGCCGGCCAGCAGCTGGTCGAGGAACCAGAGCCGCTGCTGCCCGAAGGACAGGGGCGGTTCACTGCCCACGGCCCTCGGCGCCAACGGGGCGGGGTCCGCCTCCCGGGGTGCGCCGGCCAGGTGTGCGGTGAGGCCGGCCACCGTCGGACGGGCGAAGAGGTCACGTACCGGCACGTCCACGTCCACCTTGCTCGCCAGGCCGTTGACGACACGCATCGCGAGGAGCGAGTGGCCGCCGAGTTCGAAGAAGTTGTCGTGGATCCCGACCCGGTCGACGCCGAGCACATCGGCCCAGACCCGGGCCACCACCCGCTCCACCGGGGTGCGCGGGGCGACGTACGGCTCGCCCGGTTCGGGCCGTTCGGCGTCGGGGACGGGCAGGGCCTTGCGGTCCACCTTCCGGTTCGCCGTCAGCGGCAGCCGGTCGAGGAGGACGACAGCACCGGGCACCATGTACTCGGGCAGGCTCCGCGCGCACCATGCCCGCAGCTCGGACACGTCCGGGCCGTGGGCGGCGTCCTGGGCCGTCACGCAGTAGGCCACCAGCCGCTTCACCCCGGGAACGTCCTCGCGCACGATGACCACGCAGGAGGTCATGGCCGGGTGCTCCATCAGCGCCGACTCGACCTCGCCGAGCTCGATGCGGATGCCCCGGACCTTGACCTGGTGATCGATGCGGCCGAGGAAGTCGAGCGTGCCGTCGGGCAGCCACCGTACGAGGTCACCGGTGCGGTACATCCGGGTTCCCCGCGGGCCGTAGGGGTCGGGCACGAAGCGTTCGCCCGTCAGCTCCGGGCGGCGCAGATAGCCGTGGGCGAGGCCTGTGCCCGCCGCGTACAGCTCGCCGGCCACGCCGGGCGGGACGAGTCGGCGGTGCCGGTCCAGGACGTACAGGCGGGTGTTGCCGACGGGGCGGCCGATGGGTGCGACACTCGGCCACTGCCCCACATCGGCGGGCAGCAGGTGGTCGGTGACGCCGTGGGTCTCGGTCGGGCCGTACCCGTTGTGCAGGGCGCACCACGGGTGGCGGGTGTGGAAGCTGCGGGCCGAGTCGCCGAGGACGTGGGTGTCGCCGCCCTGGGCGATCACGCGCAGCTCCGGGAGCACGGCTCCGGTCGCGTTGGCCGCCTTGTAGAACTCCTCCAGGACGAGGTTCGGGGCGTTGAGCTCGTGGATGCCGTACCGCTCCAGCCAGCGCACCAGGTCGACCGGGTCGGTGCGGACGCTCTCGGGGGCGACGACCAGGCACTTGCCGTACAGGAGCGCGCTGAGGATCTCGTAGGGGGCGATGTCGAAGCTGATGGTCGCGAACTGGGCGACCCTGCCGTGCGGTTCACCGGGCGTTGCCGAGCGCAGCCAGGACGTCAGGTTCACCAGGCCGGTCCCCGGCATCACCACACCCTTGGGACGACCGGTGGATCCCGAGGTGTACATCACGTAGAAGGGGGTGTCCTGGGTGACGGGCCCGAGGCGCTCACCGTCGTCCGGGTCGGTCGACGGGCCGGCGGCCAGCTCCGTCGCGCACTCCGGGTCGTCCAGGACGATCCGGAGCGGCCCTGCGGGGAGCGCGCTCCGGACGGCGGCATGGGTGAGGATGCAGGCCGGCCGGGCGTCCTCGATCATGTAGGCGATCCGGGCGGCCGGGTACTGGACGTCGATCGGCAGGTAGGCGGCGCCGGTCTTGGCCACGCCGAGGAGGGCGGCGATCAGATCGACGGACTTGGGCAGAGCCAAGGCCACCACGCCTCCCGGTCCGGCGCCGGTGGCGATGAGGCGGTGGGCGATTCGGTTGGCGCGCCGGTTGAGTTCGCGATAGCTGAGCTCGACGTCCCCGTGGATCACGGCGGGCGCGTCCGGGGTCGCGGCAGCCTGCGCCTCGAAGAGGGCGGGCACGCTGTCGGCGCTCAAGGGGTGGTCGGTGTCGTTCCACTCCACGAGGAGCTGGTGCCGGTCGGCCGCGCTGAGCATGTCGAGCGCACTCAGCGGGGCTCCGGGTGTGTCGACTGCCATGGCCAGCAGGTTCTGGAAGTGCCTGGCCATCCGCTCGGCCGTGGCCCGCTCGAACAGGTCGGTGCTGTAGCTGAGCAGTCCTTGGAACGTCCCGGCGGATTCCTGGAGGACGAGCGTGAGGTCGAACTGGGCACCGTCCAGGCCGGTGCGGAGCGGTTCGCTCTCCAGGCCGGGGAGGTCCCACACCTGGTCGGAGGGGTTCTGCGGAGTGAGCATCGCCTGGAGGAGCGGCGTGCGGCTGAGGTCGCGTTCCGGTGCGAGGTCCTCCACGATCCGCTCGAAGGGGGCGTCCTGGTGGGCGTAGGCGCCGTGCGCCGAGTTCCTGACCCGGCCCAGGAACTCCTCGAACGTCGGGTCACCCGACAGGTCCGCGCGGATGACGAGGGTGTTCACGAAGAAGCCGATCAGGCCTTCGGTCTCGCTCCGGTTGCGGCCCGCCGCAGGCACCCCGACGGCCACGTCGTCCTGACCGCTGTACTTGGCGAGGTGGAGCTGGAACACCGCGAGGAACGCCATGAAGGGGGTGACGTCCGCACGGCGCGCCAGTCGCCGCAGACCGTCCGACACCTCGGCGGGGACGGTGAACTCCACGCTCGCACCGGCGCCCGTACGCTGCGGCGGCCGCTGGCGGTCGGTGGGCAGTTCCAGCGGTTCCAGGCCGGCCAGCCGGTCCCGCCAGTAGGCCAGTTGACGTTCCAGGAAGTCGCCGCGGAGCCGGTCCCGCTCCCAGACAGCGAAGTCGGCGTACTGGACGGGGAGTTCAGGAAGCGAGGGGGCGCGGCCCTCGACGGCCGCCGCGTAGAGCTCCCCCACCTCCTTGGCAAGGACCGAGGTCGACCAGTCATCGGAGGCGATGTGGTGCAGAACTACCAGAAGGAGGTGCGAATCGGCTGCCTCACGTACCAGGACCGCCCGCAGCAGCGGGCCGCCCTCCGGGTCCAGTTGCCTGCGGGCCTCCTCCCGTACCAGTCGGAGCGCCTCGTCGTGTCCCGCCGCATCCCACTGCTCGACCACGAACTCGACGCCCGGGACGATCAGTTGGCGCGGCTCCTCGTCGCCCTCCCGGACGATCCGGGTGCGCAGCACCTCGTGCCGCTGCAGCAGTCCGCTGAAGGCGGCGTCGAGGGCAGGGACGTCCACGACACCACGCAGCCGCACGACCTGGTGGGTCAGCAATTGACCGCTGTCGGGCATGAGCTGGTGCAGGAACCACAGACGCTGCTGTCCGAACGACAGCGGGGCCTCCCGGTCCTTGAGGCCACGCGGTTCCAGAGGGGGAGCCACAGCGTCCGACAACTGCTCCACCCGCTCGGCCAGCGCGGCGACGGAGGGGCAGGCGAACAGATCGCCGACGGCGAGGTCCAGGCGCAGTTCGCTCGTGATCCGGTTGACCACGCGCAGCACCAGCAGTGAGTCGCCGCCGAGTTCGAAGAAGTTGTCGTGGATGCCGATCCGGTCGATGCCGAGTACGTCGGTCCAGGCTCGGGCGATGACTTGTTGCACGGGGGTGTGCGGGGGGACGTACTGCTCGTCGAGTTCGGGGCGTTCGGTGTCGGGTGCGGGTAGGGCTTTGCGGTCGATCTTGTTGTTGGCGGTGAGGGGGAGTTGGTCGAGGAGGACGAAGGTGCTGGGGGTCATGTAGTCGGGGAGGCTGCGGGCGCACCATGTCCGTAGTTCGGGTGTGTCGGGGCGGTGTTCGGGGTTCGGGTGGGTCGTGCAGTAGGCGACGAGTCGTTTGGTTCC
>NZ_JBHVJT010000156.1:0-4243 GCF_042798815.1 Kitasatospora sp. NPDC057738
TACTGCAGGGGGGACCCTGTGGGAGAGTAGGACGCCGCCGAACAATTATTCAGAAGAACCCCCATCCGGGATCCGGATGGGGGTTCTTCGCGTTTGCAGGACCGTACGGTCTATTCGTCGGAGCCAGAGCCAGAGGCGGACTCCGATCCCGTCCCGGGGCGCGGCTTCTCGGTGGGCTCCCGCCCTTGGGCCTGGGCCTGCTGCTGGTCATCCGGACGCGGCGTCCGGGAAGCCTGTGGTGCCGGCGAGGGCTGGCTCGACCCCTGATCCGACGGCTGGTCCGTCGCCGGAACCGACGGCTGATCCGTTGCCTGAGCCGGTTCGGCGGGAGCCACCGAGCTCTCCGCCGTCCCCCAGGCCGGGCGGCCGAGCCACTTGTCCGCGCTGTTGGTGAGACGGGCGACGCCCGTACCGTCCGGCCGCATGCTGTAGAGGTCGGCGCCGGCGCCCGAGGGGGCCTGGGCGAAGACGATGGACTTGCCGTCGGGCGCGTAGGCGGCGGTGCCGTAGAAGATGTCCGAGGGTGCGGGGGTGAGGGCGCCGATGGCGCTGCCGTCGGGGTGGACGGTGTAGATGCCGCCGCCGGGGGCGTTGTCGGGGCCGGCCGGGTAGGTGGTGAAGAGGATCTGGGTGCCGTCGGGGGACCAGTCCGCACGGTCGCCCGCGCGCAGTTCCCAGGGGGTGAGCTGGCGCAGTCCGGTGCCGTCCGCGCTGACGACGTAGATGGCGCGGCTGCCGGCGGGCTGCCCGGTGGCGCTGGTGCGGTACTCGAAGGTGAGCTGCTTCCCGTCGGGGGACCAGCTGGGGTTGCTGACGATGCCGGAGTAGGGCTTGTCGTTGGTGAGGAAGGTGAGCCGCTGGACGTCGGTGCCCTCGGGGCTCATCAGGTAGAGGTCCGAGTACTGGATCTGGCGGCTGCCGGTCGAGTCCTGGGCGCCCCAGGATCGGCTGAAGGCGACCTGCTTGCCGTCCGGGGAGAAGGCGGGGGCCCGTTCGTCCTCGTTGGCGCAGTCGGCGGTGCCGCTGTCGCAGAGCTGGTTGATCTGGTGTTCGGGGCCGCCGTTGGTGGGGACGGTCCAGAGCCGGGCGGTGCCGCTCTGGGGGTCGGTGCGGTCGAAGGCGATGGTGGTGCCGTCGGGGGACCAGTCCGGGCGGTCGTCGAGGGCGCGGGCCGGCGGCTTGGTGACCTGGTGCTGGTCGGTGCCGTCGGGGGAGAGGGTGACGATGGCGCTGCTGGTGCGGGCGGAGTCGGTGTAGGCGCGGCTGACGATCAGTCCGTTGTGCGCGGTGGCCGCGGGCGCTCCGGCGGCCGCACCGACCACGCCGGGGGTCTCGGCGGGTCTCGCCTCGGGGGTGCTGGTGGGAGTCTCCGGCCGGATCTCGGAGAGCGGGATCTCCCCGGGTTCGGCTCCGCAGCCGGTGAGCAGGGTGCCCAGAAGCAGAAGGCCCGCACCGGCGCTCGCGCGGGTGCGGGCCCTGCCCGTGGGTGACTGCCGTGTGCCGGTGGTGATCCGTGCCATCTCCGCCTCCGAGCCTTTCGACCGTTCCGACGTGTGCCCCCGCCGCGGATTCAGGACGAAGGCCCCTGGAAGGAGCTGTCACTGTGTCAGACGGGGGGCGTCGGCGGTCGGGCGACACGCGACGGAGAGTTCTCGCTCGGTCGCACGGAGTAGATGGAGGGCGGGGGAGGCGGGGAGGCCGGCAGGAGGGGCGGAGAAGAGAGGAGAAAAGGAGAGGGGAGAGGGGGGAGAGGAGAAGGGGCTGTCAGTCCCGGGCGGCGCGGCGCTCGGCCCGGGCGAGGGCCTCCGCCTCGTCCTCGGCCTCGGCGACCTCAAGGGTGGGGGCGGTGCCGCCGAGGTGGGCGGGCAGCCACCAGGTGTCGTCCTGGCCGGAGGGCTTGGCGGGGTACTCACGCTGGGCCTGGTCGAGCATCTCGCTCATGGCGGCGCGCAGCCGTCGGGTGACCATCACGGGCTTGTCGTTCGGTCCGAGGTGGATCGGTTCGCCGATCATGATGGTGACCGGGACGTGCCGCTTGGTGAGGGTCTTCGGGCGGCCCTTGGTCCAGAGCTGCTGGGTGCCCCAGAGCACGACGGGCAGCAGCGGGGTGCCGGAGTCGGCGGCCATCCGGGCGGCGCCGGTCTTGAACTTCTTCAGCATGAAGGAGCGGCTGATGGTCGCCTCGGGGAACACCCCGACCACCTCGCCGGCCTTGAGGGCGCGCACGGCGGCCTCGTACGCGGGCTGTCCGTCGGTGCGGTCCACCGGGATGTGCTTCATGCCGCGCATCAGCGGGCCGGAGATCCGGTGCTTGAAGACGTCGTCCTTGGCCATGAAGCGGGTCTTGCGCTTGCCGCCGCGGTACGCGCCGAGGCCTGCGAAGAGGAAGTCCAGGTAGCTGATGTGGTTGCTGACCAGTACCGCTCCCCCCCTGGCGGGGATGTGTTCGGCGCCCACGATCTTGATCCGCACGTCGAGCGCGCGGAAGGCGGTGAGTGCGGCGCCGATCACCGGCGGGTACACGAACTCTGCCACGGTCAGTCCTGACTTCCACGGGTCGGAGCCCGGTTCGGCGGGTACCCGCTCCGTTGTGCGGGCGGCGCCGACCGGAGCACGGCACTCCGCGGCGGTCACGGGTGATTCACGGAGATGATCCCCCGAACGAGTGCCTGCTGTCACCTGAGGCGTGCGGTCAAGCGAATTTTGGCGGTGTGATCTCCGTGATGAATTCGAACGGGAACTTTTCGGCCGCGCACATCACGCGCCGGCGGTGAGTCGGCCCTGGGCGCGCCGGACCAGGGGGTAGAGCTCGCTGCCCACGCAGTAGCCGAACGCGGCGTTGGCGAAGGCGGCGGTGAGGGCGGCCGAGCAGGCCAGCGCACCGAGCCAGGTCACCTCGGCGCAGTAGCCGAGGGCGCCGACCGCGGTGAACACCATGAGGATGCCCTGGTCGAAGCGGAGCGGCCGCTCGTCCTCGGTCTCGGAGGGCGGTGCGAGCCGGGGGAGTACGAGCGCCTGGAACAGTCGGACGTACGGGGCCATGCGCAGGCCGCCGAAGGCGCCGAGGGCCAGGACGAGCGTCTGGGCGGCCAGGAGGGGGCAGTTGCCGGTGCGCAGGACGACGGCCAGGACGATGGAGGTGAGCGCTGCGGCGAGGCGGGAGCCGCGGGGATCGGTCTGCAACGGTGGCTCCGGGGGTCGCGACGGGCGGCGGCAGCGGCGGGGCGTCGGCGGCGGGCGTCAGCGTCGTCGGTGGAGGACGGCCCGGGCCGTGGCGGTGACGCGGCGGCAGGCCGGCGGCGGCGTTGGGCGACAGTCGGAATCCACCGGCCGATCGTACGTGGCCGGGCCCCGGCGGTCGACCGTGTTTCGGACGCGGAGGGCCCTGCCGCAGACTGGGGGGACGACCTGGCCGCCGGTGCGTGTTGTGGTGCCTCGACGGTGGCCGGGACCGGCCCGCCGTGGGCCGGGCGCGGGGCCGGGAGAGAGACGGGAGGCCGAGGGTTGAGCACCGAGGACGGGGCGGTACGGCTGTCGGAGGCCGAGTTGGGCGGGCCGCTCGGCGCACGGGCGACACTGGTGCAGTTCTCGACGGCCTTCTGCCAGCCGTGCCGGGCCACCCGGAGGGTGCTCTCCGAGGTGGCCGGGATGGTCGACGGGGTCGAGCACGTCGAGGTGGACGCGGAGGAGCGGTTGGAGCTGGTCCGCCGGCTGGAGGTCCGGCGGACGCCGACCGTCCTGGTGCTGGACGGGGAGGGCCGGGTGGTGCGGCGGGCGGCGGGGCAGCCGCGCAGGGTGGACGTGATCGCGGCGCTCGGGCGCGTGGTGTGAGCAATCCGGCGGCAGTTGTTCCGCCCCGTCGGGTGGAGTCGGCTCCGGGCTGGGGCAGGATGGGCGCAGGCGGCGGGAGCGGCCGCACGGCATAAGCTACTGGCCAGTAGTGACCACTGCACTACCGGCGAGTATGCTGCCAGGAAGTTCCGGACCGGCACGGGAATTCGCTGCCCGGAGCGGGTGCGTGCCGTGTTCGCGCCCGCTTGCACCGCCGCAGCCGCCGGACGAGACCAGTACAGGAGACAAGGCCGTGAGCTTGAGGATCGTTGTCTGTGTGAAGCACGTGCCGGACGCGACGGGTGACCGTCGTTTCACGGACGACCACACCACCGACCGGGAGGGTGTGGACGGCCTGCTGTCGGAGCTGGACGAGTACGGCGTGGAGCAGGCGCTGCGGATCGCGGAGGCG
>NZ_JBHVJT010000157.1:0-4230 GCF_042798815.1 Kitasatospora sp. NPDC057738
GAACAGCTCCGGCAGCGTCACCGCCGGCACCTCACGCGCCGTGTCGTTCCACCCGAACAGCACCAGCTCCCGCTCCGCCTCGCCCAACACCTCGACCCGGTGGGCCGGTTGGCGCGGATCGTCGGCCATCGCCGCGAGCACCCGGTGCAGCCTGGCGCCGAACTGCTCGGCCGTCCCGTGCTCGAAGAGGTCCCGGGCGTAGACGATGCGGCCCCGCAGGCCGGCCGGGCGCCGGTCGGCGGTGAAGCGCTCCTCGAAGGTGAAGTCGAGGTCGTACTTGGCCGGCCAGCTGCCGTTCGGCAGGCCGCTGACGTCCAGCCCGGGCAGGTCGAGCGTGGCCCCCTCGTTGTTCTGGAGGACCAGCATGACCTGGAACAGCGGGTGGTGGGTCAGCGAGCGAGCAGGGGCCAGGCTCTCCACCAGGCGCTCGAACGGGACGTCCTGGTGCGCGAACGCCTCCAGTCCCGCCTCGCGGACCCGGTTGAGCAGGCCGGAGAACGTCGGCGAACCGGAGAGGTCCGTCCGCAGGACCAGGGTGTTGACGAAGAACCCGACCATGTCGTCCATGGCCGCGTCCGTACGCCCGGCGACCGCCGTGCCGATCGGGATGTCCTCCCCCGCGCCGAGCCGGGACAGCATCGTGGCCAGGGCCGCCTGGAGCACCATGAACATGGTCACGCCCTCGGCCCGGGCGAGCCTGGTCAGCTCCTCGTGCAGGGCGGCCGGGACGGTCAGCTCGACGACCCCGCCGCGGTGGGTCAGCGCCGCCGGGCGCGGACGGTCCGCCGGCAGCTCCAGCTGCTGCCGGGTGCCGTCGAGCGTCTTCTCCCAGTAGGCGAGCTGACGGTTCAGCACGCTGCCCGGGTCGTCGTCCGCGCCGAGCAGCTCGCGCTGCCACACCGTGTAGTCGGCGTACTGCACCGGGAGCGGGGCCCAGTCGGGCGCGCCGCCGGTGCTGCGCGCCGTGTAGGCGGACGAGAGGTCCTGGGCCAGCGGGCGCATCGACCAGCCGTCGCCGGCGATGTGGTGGATCACCACCAGCAGGACGTGCTCCTCGGGCCCGACCTCGAACAGGGTCGCCCGGATCGGGATCTCCGTGGCCAGGTCGAACGGGCGGGCGGCCGCCCGGGCCAGCAGCCCGTCGACGTCGGCCGCGGCCGCCTCCACCACCGCGAGTTCGCAGCGGTACTCGTCCACGGCGAGGACCCGCTGCCGCGGCTCCCCCGCCGGAGCCGGGAAGACCGTCCGCAGCACCTCGTGCCGCGCCACCACGTCCCGCAGGGCGTCCGCCAGCGCCGACCGGTCCAGGGCGCCCGCGAACCGCAGCGCCAGCGGGATGTTGTAGGCCGCGTTCGCGCCGTCCAGCTCGTTGAGGAACCACATCCGGCGCTGCTCCAGGGAGAGCGGCACCACGTCCGGACGGGCGGTGGCGACCAGCGCGGGCGCGGCCTGCTCCGCCTTCGACAGCCGGGGCGCCAGCGCGGCCACGGTGGGGCTCTCGAAGACCACCCGCAGCGGCAGTTCCACCCGCAGGGCCGAACGGACCCGGCTGACCAGCCGGGTGGCCAGCAGCGAGTGCCCGCCCAGCTCGAAGAAGTCGTCGTCGACGCCGACCTGCGGCAGGCCCAGGACGTCCGCGAACGCCTCGGACAGCAGCTGCTCCTCCGGTGTCCGCGGCGCCCGGTAGGACGCCCCCAGCGCCGCCGCGTGGTCCGGGGCCGGGAGAGCGCGGCGGTCCAGCTTGCTGTTGGCCGTCAGCGGCAGCGCCTCCAGGGCGAGCACCGCGGACGGGACCATGTAGTCCGGCAGCACCGCCGCCAGCTCCGCGCGCAGGGCGGCGGAGTCCACCGCCGCACCCGCCTCGGGCACCACGTAGGCGGTCAGCCGCTTGTCGCCGGGGACGTCCTCGCGGACGATCACCACGCCCTGGGCCACGCCCGGCCGGGCGAGCAGGGCGGACTCGATCTCCGCCAACTCGATCCGGAAGCCGCGGATCTTCACCTGGTCGTCGGTGCGGCCCAGGTAGTCGAGCGTGCCGTCCTCGCGCCAGCGGGCGAGGTCGCCCGTGCGGTACATCCTCCCTCCTTGCCCGCCACCGGGCTGGGGGCACCTCCCAGCCGCCGGGCTGGGGGCGAGGGGCCCATCCCCGGCCCCGCCGAACGGGCAGGCCACGAAGCGCTCCGCGGTCAGGCCCGGACGGTTCAGGTAGCCCCGGGCCAGCCCGGTGCCGGCGATGTACAGCTCGCCGGGCACCCCCACCGGCACCGGCCGCAGCGCGGCGTCCAGCACGTACACCCGGGTGTCGTCCATCGGGCTGCCGATGGGCAGCGTGTGCCCGAGCTCGGCCCGGGCGGCCATCGGGTGCTGGGTGGCGCACAGCGTGGTCTCGGTCGGGCCGTACAGGTGGCGGACGGTCAGGTGCGGGAGGGCGTCGAGCAGCCGCGCGACCGCGGTGGGCGGCACGACGTCGCCGCCCGTGAGGACCTCCGTCACGTCGGCGAAGATCTCGGGGCTCTCCTCGCTGATGACGCGGAAGAGCCCGGCCGTGACATGGACGTGGGTGGCCCGGGTGTCGACGATCAGCCGGTGCAGGGTGGCGCTGTCGAGCCTGACCTCCGGCGCGACGGAGACGCTGCCGCCGTGGACGAGCGGGACCCACAGCTCGTAGGTGGACGCGTCGAAGGCGTGCGGGGCGTGGAACAGCACGCGGTCGGCCGGGCCGACGTTCCAGCGCGAGTCCCGCACGAGGGCGGCGACGTCGGCGTGCGTGGTGACGATGCCCTTGGGGGTGCCGGTGGAGCCGGAGGTGTACATGATGTACGCCGCCTGGTCCGGCAGCACCCGCGTCGGGCTCACGGGCTCCATGGTGTCCGCGCCGTCCGAGCCGTCCGAGCCGTCCGCTGCGGGCACGGCGAGGACGTCGGCGTCGACGAGGACCACCCGGGTGCCCTGCGCCTCGGCCGTGCGCACGACCTCGTGCTCCCGCAGGGCGGAGTCGGCCACCAGCAGGTGCGGCCGGGCGTCCGCCAGGACGGCCGCCGTCCGCGCCTCGGGCGAACGCAGGTCCAGCGGGACGAACACGCCGCCCGCCTTGGCGATCGCCAGGAAGGTGGTGACCAGCTCCGTGGACCGGTGCATGCCGACAGCGACCAGTGCCTCCGGCCCGACCCCGTAGCCGGCCAGGACGCGGGCCAGCCGGCCCGCGCGCGCGTCGAGTTCGGCGTAGGTCAGCGTCTCGTGGCCCGGGATGTCCGTGGTGTCCGGGTCCATGGCGCGGGTGCGCACCAACGCGACCGCGTCCGGCGTCCGGGCGACCTGCGCCTCGAACAGCTCCGGCAGCGTCGCGGCCGGCAGCTCCCGCGCGGTGTCGTTCCAGCCGCGCAGCAGCTGGTCCTGCCGACGGTCGTCCAGGACGGCGACCGTGTCCAGCGTGGCGGCGGGGTGCGCCTCCAGGGCGCCGACCAGGTTCTCGACGGCGGTGTGCAGCAGGCCGCAGACGGTGTCGGAGTCGATCGGCTCGGCCGCGTGCACCGTGAGCCGGAAGCCGACGCCGGTGTCGTCCACCGAGGCCGTCACCGGGTAGTTGTTCCGCTCGTGGGCGTACAGGATGTCGATGCCCGCGATCCCGGTCTCCAGCAGGCTCCCCTGACCGGAATCCGAACGCGGCCTGCTGTGGCGGTAGTTGAGGAGCGAGGTGAACAGCGGACTCTGGGCGGGGAGTCCGGCCACCTGCTGGGCGAGCGCCAGCGGGGCGTGCTCGTGCCGCAGCAGATCACCCAACTGGACCTGGACCGACCGAAGTCCGGCGTCCAGCGGCCGGGTGGCGTCGATCCGGATCGGCAGGGTGTTGATGAACAGGCCCGGGGTGCGGCTCGCCGTGTCCCCGGCGTCCATCCGGCCGAGCAGCACGGTGCCGAACACCGGATGCGTCTGCCCGGTCGTGGCGGCGACGACGCGCGCCCAGGCGAGGTGGAACAGCGCGGCGGCACTGGCACCGTGACGACGTGCCGACTCCCGCACCCGGTCGGCCAGTTCGGCCGACAGCTCGACGATCGCCTCGCCGGCGCCACTGCCGTCGCCGCGGGTGCCCAGGACGCCGTACGGCGCGGTGGGCTCCTCGACCTCGCCGAGGGCGCGCTCGAAGTAGGCGCGGTGCTGGTCGGCGGTGACCGCCAGGCGCGCGTGCGCGACGAAGTCGCGGTACGGCGCCGGCTCGGGCAGGCGGTCCTC
>NZ_JBHVJT010000158.1:0-3750 GCF_042798815.1 Kitasatospora sp. NPDC057738
CGCACGGCCTCCGGCCGGGCCGGCCAGTCGCTGGCGTGGGGCCTGTGGGAGCAGGCCAGTGAGCTGACCGGTCATCTCTCCTCGGCACGCAGCGGTTCGGGACTGCCGACCGCGCAGGCCCTGGCCCTGTTCGACCGGGCGATCACCCTGCCCGTACCGCACCTCCTGCCGACGGTCCTGGACCTGGCCGCCGCGCAGGCCGTCTCCACCCATGGGGTGCCCCCGCTGCTGCGCGGTCTGGTCCGGCCGTCCGCCCGGCGGGCCGCCGACCGGGGCGCGGGCGCGGAGTCCGGACTGCTGGCCCGGCTGCGGCCGCTGCCGGCCGAGGATCGGCGCGCGCAGCTGCTGGAGCTGGTCCGAAGCAGCGCGGCCACCGTGCTCGGCCACGGTGCCACGGACGCGGTCGGCCCCCGGCACGCGTTCCGGGAGCTCGGCTTCGACTCGCTGACCGCCGTGGAGCTGCGCAACGGGCTGAACGCCGTCACCGGGCTGCGGTTGCCGGTGACCCTGGTCTTCGACTACCCGACACCGGCCGTGCTGGCCGAGCACCTCGACGAGCTGCTCTTCGAGCGGGCCGCCTCCGTGGCGCCGCTGGTCGAGACGGCCGTGGACACCGGCGAGCCCATCGCGATCATCGGCATGAGCTGCCGCTTCCCCGGCGGCGCGGACAACCCCGAGCGGCTCTGGCGACTGCTGGCCGAGGGCTTCGACGGCGTGACCGCTTTCCCGGCCGACCGCGGCTGGGAGATCGAGGTCGCCGACGCCACCTACACGCCGCGCGGCGGCTTCCTGCACGACGCCGCCGACTTCGACGCCGGGCTGTTCGGGATCTCGCCGCGCGAGGCGCTGGCGATGGACCCGCAGCAGCGGCTGCTGCTGGAGGCCTCCTGGGAGGCCTTCGAGGCCGCCGGCCTCGACCCGCTGTCCATGCACCGGTCCTCCACCGGCGTCCTGGTCGGCGCCTCGGCGTTCGGCTACGGCGCCGGGATGGACCTGCCGGAGTCGGAGGGGCACCTGATGACGGGTGCCGCCACCAGCATCCTCTCCGGCCGCGTCTCGTACGTGTTCGGCCTGGAGGGCCCGGCCGTCACCGTGGACACCGCCTGCTCCTCCTCCCTGGTGGCGATGCACTGGGCGATCCAGGCGCTGCAGCGCGGCGAGTGCGCGATGGCACTGACCGGCGGTGTGACCGTGATGTCCACCCCGGGGGTGTTCGCCGAGTTCGACCGGCAGGACGGCCTGGCCTCGGACGGACGCTGCAAGGCGTTCTCCGCCGGGGCCGACGGCACCGTCTGGTCCGAGGGCGTCGGCGTGCTGGTGCTCCAGCGCCTGTCCGACGCCCGTCGGGACGGGCACCGGGTGCTCGCGGTGATCCGCGGCAGCGCGGTCAACCAGGACGGCGCCTCCAACGGGCTCACCGCGCCCAACGGCCCCTCCCAGGAACGGGTGATCCGGCAGGCGCTGGCCTCCGCGCGGCTCGCCCCGTCCGAGGTGGACGTGGTGGAGGCGCACGGCACCGGCACTCCGCTCGGCGACCCGATCGAGGCCCAGGCGCTGCTGGCGACCTACGGCCAGGACCGGCCGGCCGACCGGCCGTTGTGGCTGGGCTCGATCAAGTCCAACATCGGGCACACCCAGTCGGCGGCCGGTGTCGCGGGCGTGATCAAGATGGTGCAGGCGATGCGCCACGGCGTCCTCCCGGCCACGTTGCACGTGGACGAGCCGACCTCGCACGTGGACTGGTCGGCGGGCGCGGTGGAACTGCTGACGCAGGCCCGGCCCTGGCCGGAGGCGGACCGTCCGCGCCGCGCGGGCGTGTCCTCCTTCGGCATCAGCGGCACCAACGCCCACGTCATCCTGGAGCAGGGCGACCCGTCGCCCGCACCGGAACCGGTGGAGAACGGCGGCCCGGTGCTCTGGCCGGTCTCCGCGAAGACCCCGGAGGGGCTGCGCGGACAGGCGGCGAGGCTCGCCGAGTTCGCGGCGACCGGGCCCGACCCGGCGGCCGCGGGACACGCGCTGGCCGTCACCCGAGCGGCGCTGGAACACCGCGCGGTGGCCGTCGGTGACACGGCTGCCGCGATCGGGGCAGGCCTGACCGCGCTGGCCGAGGGCCGGCCCGGCGAGGGCGTGGTCTCGGGTACGGCGGTCGAGGGGCGGACGGCGTTCCTGTTCACGGGGCAGGGTGCGCAGCGGGTCGGCATGGGCCGGGGGCTGTACGAGGCGTTCCCGGTGTTCGCCGAAGCCTTTGACGCGGTCTGCGCGGAGCTGGACGCGAGGCTCGGGCGGTCGGTGCGGGAGGTCGTCCTCGACGGCGTCGAGGATCTGGACCGTACGGTGTGGGCGCAGGCCGGGCTGTTCGCGGTCGAGGTGGCGTCGTTCCGGTTGCTGGAGTCCTGGGGCGTGACACCCGACTTCCTGCTCGGGCACTCGATCGGCGAGATCGCCGCCGCCCAGGTGGCGGGCGTGTTCTCGCTGGCCGACGCGTGCGCCCTGGTGGCGGCACGTGGCCGGCTGATGGACGCGCTGCCCGAGGGCGGGGCGATGCTCGCCGTGCAGGCCACCGAGGCCGAGGTGCGGGCGGAGATCGGTGACCGCCTGGACGTGGCGGCCGTCAACGGCCCGACCTCCCTCGTGGTCTCCGGCTCCGTCGAGGTGGTCGAGGAGTTCGCGGCCCGCTGGAAGGCCGAGGGCCGCAAGACCAGCCGGCTGGCGGTCTCGCACGCCTTCCACTCGGCGCTGATGGAGCCGATGCTGGATGAATTCGCTTCCGTGCTCGGCGGGTTGGCCTTCGCCGAGCCGCGCATCCCGATCGTCTCCAACCTGACCGGCGGGATCGCCGAACCCGGCCTGCTCACCACCCCCGACTACTGGCTGCGCCAGGTCCGCGAGGCGGTCCGCTTCGCCGACGGCGTCGACACCGTTCGTCGCCAGGGCGTCACCCGCTACGTCGAGCTGGGCCCGGACGCGGTGCTGAGCGGCCTGGCCGGACAGGCGGTAGCCGAGGCCGTGTTCGCGCCGCTGCTGCGCCGTGAGCGGGAGGAGTCGGGCACCGCGCTGACCGCCCTGGCCCGGCTCTGGACGGCCGGCGCGGACGTCGACTGGCCGGCCGTGCTGCCGGCCGGCCGACGGCTCGAACTGCCGACGTACGCCTTCCAGCGCGAGCGCTACTGGCCGCGCCCGGCCGTTCGGTCCGGAGACGCCGGTTCGGTCGGCCAGCTGTCGGCCGGCCACCCGATGCTCGGCGCTGCGGTTCAACTGGCCGGAGACAACGGCCTGTTGCTGACCGGAAGGCTGTCGCTCGCCACCCACCCGTGGCTCGCGGACCACGCTGTCCAGGGCCAGGCGCTGGTGCCGGGGACGGCCTTCGTGGACATGGCGCTGTGCGCGGGCGAGCAGATCGACCGCCCGGTCCTGGAGGAGCTGGTGCTCCAGGCGCCGCTGCCGCTGCCCGAGCAGGGCGGCGTGCACCTCCAGGTACGGGTGGCGGCCCCGGGCGAGGAGGGCGACTGCCGGGTGGAGATCCACGCCCGGCCGGACGCCGGCGGGACCGCGCCGTGGATCTGCCACGCGGTGGGAACCCTGACCGCGCAGGAGCGGGCGCCGGAGTTCGATCTGGCCGCCTGGCCGCCGGCCGGTGCCACGGCGGTGCCGTTGGAGGGTTTCTACGAGGCTCTGGCCGAGGTCGGGTACGGCTACGGTCCGGTGTTCCGGGGTCTGGGTGCGGCCTGGCGGGTGGGTGGGACCGTC
>NZ_JBHVJT010000159.1:0-3715 GCF_042798815.1 Kitasatospora sp. NPDC057738
CCGCCGAAGACGACCAGCCGCAGGGACAGGCGGGCGGCCAGGGCGTGATCGGTCTCCTGCTGGAGCAGGGCGAAGGCGGAGGGTGTCTGGTTGAGTACCGTCACCTTCTGGTCGACAAGGAGGCGGGCGAAGGCGGCGGTGTTGCGGGAGGTCTCCTGGTCGACGACGACCAGACGGCCGCCGTTCGTGAGCGCGCCCCAGATCTCCCAGACGGAGAAGTCGAAGGCGAAGGAGTGGAACAGCGTCCACACGTCCTCGGGACCGAAGCCGAAGTCGCCGTCCGTGCCCCGCAGCCGGTTCACCACACTGCGGTGCTCGACCAGCACACCCTTGGGCACACCCGTCGAGCCCGAGGTGTAGATGACGTACGCGAGGTCGTCCGGGGTGGCCGACGGAATGGGGTCGGCTTCGGACTCGCGGGCGATCGACTCCTGGTCGGAGTCGACGCATACGGGGGTGAAGCCGGCCTGCGGGAGCCGGTCGAGCAGGCCGGACCGGGTGACCACCACCGGAGCCGCCGTGTCCTCGACCAGGAACGCCAGCCGGTCCGCCGGGTATTCGGGATCCAGCGGCACGTACGTGCCGCCGGCCTTCAGCACACCGAGCAGGGTGACCACCAGGTCGGGTCCGCGTTCCAGGCACACCCCCACCAGAGCACCGGCGGTGATCCCGCGCCCGGTGAGGTGGTGGGCGAGACGGTTCGCCCGGGCGTTCAACTCACCGTAGGAGAGGGACTGTTCGCCGAAGACCACGGCCACCGCGTCCGGACACTCCCGCGCCCGCTCCGCCACCAGACCGTGCAGCGTCGCCGCGTCATCGACCCGCGGCCCATCGCCACTCCACTCCGCCGACAGCGCCCGCAGCTCCGCCGCGCTCAGCATCTCCAACTCGCCCACCAGCGCGGTCGGATCGGCCACCAGCGACGACAGCAGCTCCACGAAGTGCCCGACCAGACGCTCGACCTCCGCATGCCGGAAAAGGCCCTTGTCGTAGGTGATCTCCGCGAGCAGCGCCTCGTCGGTGTGGCTGACGGCGACGGTGATGGGGTACCCCGTGCGGGCCATCCCCTTCTGGTGGTGCACGGTGAGGTCTTGGGGCAGGTCCGAATCGCCGAAGCTCTTCGGGTAGTTCTCGAAGACGAGGATCGACCGGAAGAGCTGCTCGCCCTTGGGAACGGCGCTCCACCGCTGCGCGTCCACCAGCGAGGTGTACTCGTACTGCCGCAACTCGACGTGCTCGGCCTGGAGTTCACGAAGCCACTCGGCCACCGGAAGCTCGGGCCGCACCCGGGCACGGACCGGCAGCGTGTTGATGAACAGGCCCACGATCGATTCCGCGTCGGAAAGGTCTGCGGGGCGCCCGGAGACGGTGGATCCGTAGACGACGTCATCGCCTCCGCCGTAGCGGGAGAGCAGCAGCGTCCAGGCGCCCTGCACCACCGTGTTGACGGTCACCCGGTTGGACCGGGCGAAGGCGCCGAGCCGGGCCGCAGGACCGCCGGCGAGCTTCAGGTCGACGTCTCCGAAGCCGCTGTCGCCGGTGGCGTCGCCGCCGATGCCCAGCGCCGTGGGCTCGGCGAATCCGTCCAGGTAGCGCCGCCAGAACCGCTCGGCACGATCCCGGGACTGCTCACCCAGCCAGCCCAGGTAGCGCGCGTAGGGGACGGGGTCGGAGAGCCGGGCCGCTGTTCCGTCGACGGCGGCGCGGTAGAGGGTGAACACCTCCTTCTGCACCATCTGCGTGCTCCACCCGTCGAGCAGGAGATGGTGGAAGGTCCACAGGGCCGTCGTCCGCTCGTCGGCGAGGCGGACCACGGTCAGGCGCAGCAGCGGTGCGGAGCCCAGGTCGAAGCCGCGCACCCACTCCTCGCTCCGCAGGACGTCGAGGCGGCGCTCCTGCTCGTCGGCCGGGAACGACCGCCAGTCGAGCACCTCGAAGGGCAGCTCGACCCGCCGCTGGACCACCTGCAGCGGCTCGTCCAGGCCTTCCCACACGAAGGCGGTGCGCAGCACGGAGTGCCGGTCGACGACCGCCTGCCACGCCTCGCGCAACCGTGCCAGGTCCAGCGGCCCGGCGAAGTCGTCGACGGACTGGGCGACATAGGGGTTCGCGCCGGACGCGTCGTACAGGACGTGGAACAGCATCCCGGACTGGAGCGGAGTCAGTTTGTAGATGTCTTCGACGTTGGTCATCGGGAGAACCTTTCAAGGACTGACGCCAGACCCGCTTCATCGAGTCCCGCGTGCGGGAAGCTGTTGGCCGAGACGGAGGGCCGGCTCGTGCCGGAGGTCTCGTTGAGCCTGTCTGCCGCGTGGCTCCGCAGGCTGCGGGTGAGTGCTTCGATCGATTCCTCGGTGTACGTGTCGGTCGCGTAGGCGAGCTCGAAGGACAGCGATCCGTCCTGGAGCTCGGCGGTCACCTCCACAGGGTGGAAGCGCATGCCGACCGGTGTGACGAACTCGCCGCCTGGTAGGAGGAGTTCGGTGTTCTCGCCCAGTCCGGCGGGGGGTGGGCCGGGCGGTTCGGCGATGGTCAGGACCACGGCCGGCCGGTCGCCGCCGTCGCCCGCCGGGCGGAGCAGGCAGCCGACGGTGCGGGTGAGGTCCATGCCGTTGAAGGGGCGTTCCCGGCCGCTCGCGGCGAGCTCGACCCGGTGCGGCCCCCCGGCCCAGTCGCCTACCGCCGACTCCACTGCGTTCAGGGCCAGTTCGGCAAGCCGGGCACGCCGCTCGTCGGTGCTGCCGGCGGTGAGCGATCCGGGTTCCGACCGCTCCACCCGTGCCATCACGCGGGCCGTGGGGGAGGAGCGGTAGGTCCTCGTGCCGTCCGCGAGGTGTGCGGCCCAGGCCGTGAAAGGCGTGCTCTTCAGGGGCAGGACGACGTCCCTGCCCGCCGCGAGCGCCTGGTACGCGAGGTCCAGGTCCGTGAGGAGGATCGGCCAGGACTCCTCGTCCACGGCGAGCCGATGGGCGACGAGCAGCAGGTGCCGGGCCCGGTTCTCACCGATGTCGAAGACGGCGCCGTGGAGCAGCGGCCCTCCGGACGGATCGAGGCCGGCCCGTAGCGCCTGGCAGATTGTCGCCATCTGCGCGCGTCCGTCATCCTCCGTCCGGTCTGTCAGGTCGTGGTACGCCAGCTTGCCGGCCTCCTCGGCCGCTGTCGTCATGCGCCTGCCGTCGGCTTCCGGCCCGAAGCGCAGCCGCAGGGCGTCGTGGTGTCCGATCACCGCCGTGAGCGCCCGGCGCAGTAGGTCGGGGTCGAGGGCGGGGGTGGCGATCAGCCGGACGGTGCTGCCCCGGCCCGGGTCGTCCGCGGCGTCGAGCAGTGCCTGCTGGTACGCCGTCGCCGGCACATCGGTGCGCTCCGCGGAGGTCACGCCCGTGTCGGGCAGCGCGTGCGCCGACAGTTCCTCGACGGTGGGGTGCTGGAACAGCATCGGCGGGGTGAGGTGCAGGCCGTACCGCTTGGCGCGGGAGATCACCTGGATGGTGAGGATCGAGTCGCCGCCGAGTTCGAAGAAGTTGTCGTGGATGCCGATTTGGTCGATGCCGAGTACGTCGGTCCAGGCTCGGGCGATGACTTGTTGCACGGGGGTGTGTGGGGGGACGTACTGCTCGTCTAGTTCGGGGCGTTCGGTGTCGGGTGCGGGTAGGGCTTTGCGGTCGATCTTGTTGTTGGCGGTGAGGGGGAGTTGGTCGAGGAGGACGAAGGTGCT
>NZ_JBHVJT010000160.1:0-3483 GCF_042798815.1 Kitasatospora sp. NPDC057738
CCCCTGGAGGGTTTCCCTTCCAGGGGCCCGAGCCCGTTCGTGTCGCGCGGGTGTCAGGTGCGGTGCAGGGCGAGGCGGGTGGCGAGTCCGCCGCCCACGCCGGCGAGGACGGCGGCGGGCAGGCACCACAGCGGCCAGGCGGCGAGGCCGAGGGCCCCGTCGAGCGACCACTGGCCGGGGCCGGTGGCGGTCAGCGCGGCGGCGGTGACGATCAGGACGAGGGGGAACTCGTACCCGTCGTGCTGGACCCACAGGCCGTGGGGCCACTTGACCGTCAGGGCGACGGTCATCACGCCCATGACGCCCGCGCCGGCCAGCGGGGTGAGCAGGCCGAGGGCGAGCATCAGCCCGGCCCCGACCTGGGTGGCGCCGGCGGCCAGCGCGGTGAGCCTGCCGCCGCGGAAGCCGTCGCCCCGGAACTCGGCGGTGCCGCCCTCCAGTCCGCCGCCGCCGAGGTGGAAGCTGACCTTCTGGACGCCGTGGCCGGCGAGCAACAGGCCGACGACCGCGCGCAGCAGGAGTAGGCCGGTGTTCATGTCGGACTCCGTCGGGTGGTTCGGTCAGCCGGCGGCGTGCGGGTTGATCATGGACTGGGCGTAGACGAGGCCCATGCCGTAGGCGCCGCCGTGCTCCTTGACGAGCTCGGTGACCGCGACGTAGGTCTCGGTGCGGGCCCAGTCGCGCTGGAGCTCCAGCAGGACCTGGATCCAGGTGACGGGCACGGCGCCGGCGGCGGTCATCCGCTGCAGGGCGTGCTCGTGGGCCAGCGGGCTGACGCCGCCGGAGGCGTCGGCGACGACGTAGACCTCGTAGCCCTGGTCGAGGGCGGACAGGGCGGGCAGGACGAGGCAGACCTCGGTCCACAGGCCGGAGAGGATGATCTTCTTGCGGCCGGTGGCCTTGACGGCCTCGACCAGGGCCTCGTCCTCCCAGGCGTTCATGCTGGTGCGGTCGACGACCTCATGGCCGGGGAAGACGGCCTGCAGCTGCGGCAGGATCGGGCCGGAGAAGGACTCGGCGGCGACGGTGGACAGCACCGTCGGAACGCCGAAGATCTTCGCGGCCTTGGCCAGGCCGACGGTGGCGTTGATGATCGCGGTGCGGTCGCCGCTGCCGGTGCCGAAGAACATCTGCGGCTGGTGGTCGACGAACAGCATCATCGCGTTGTCGGGGGTCAGCAGGTCCGGGCTCGGAGCGGCGTGAACGTTCGCGAAGTCAACCATGACGGCTCTCTCTTCTCGTGAATGCGGGGAATGACACAGGAAGGTGACACTGCGTCAGGCGCCCGGCCGGATCGGCGGGGCGGTACGTCGACGACACTAGCCCGCGGCCCGTGCGGGGTTCTGCTCGCTGCGCGCCCGGGACTGTTCCCACAACGCACGGCTATGGGCGGATCCACGGGAACCGGACCGTCCGGACGGTGAAGTGCGCTGCCGGGCAACTGGCGATGCGCTGCGGAGAACCTCGCCCGCCGCGGTCCGCCTAGGTTCGCTGCGAGGCCTGCGCCGAAACACCACCCAACGAAGGGACTTCCCTTGTCCACCATGCCCGTTGCCGGGGTGCGCCCCGGTGCTCCCGAGCAGCCCGCCGACCTCGTCGTGCGCAACGCCAAGGTGTTCACCAACGATCCGCGCCGCCCCCGGGCCACCGCTGTGGCCATCCGGGACGGTCTGATCCGGGCGGTCGGCGACGACGCGGACGTCGCTCCGCTGGTCGGCCCCGGCACCCGGGTGGTCGACGCGCTCGGGCGTCGGGCCGTGCCGGGGTTGAACGACGCGCACCTGCACGTCATCCGCGGCGGCCTCAACTACGTGATGGAGCTGCGCTGGGACGGCGTCCCGACGCTGCGCGAGGCCCTGGCGATGCTGCGCCTGCAGGCCGAGCGCACCCCGCCCGGCCAGTGGGTGCGGGTGGTCGGCGGATGGTCCGCCGACCAGTTCGCCGAACGGCGCCTGCCCACCCTGGCCGAGCTCAACGCCGCGGCGCCCGACACCCCCGTCTTCGTCCTGCACCTCTACCAGTCGGCGCTGCTCAACAAGGCGGCCCTGCGCGCGGCCGGCTTCACCCGGGACACCCCCGACCCGGCCGGCGGCCAGATCGTGCGCGGACACGACGGCGAGCCCACCGGCCTGCTGATCGCCGCCCCCGGCGCCCTGCTGCTCTACTCCACCCTCGCCAAGGCCCCCACCCTGGACGAGGCCGACCGCATCGGCTCCACCCGCCACTTCCTGCGCGAACTGAACCGCTTCGGCCTCACCTCCGCGATCGACGCCGCCGGCGGCTTCCAGAGCTTCCCCGAGAACTACGGCACCGTCATGGAACTCGCCCGCCGCGGCGAGCTGAGCCTGCGCATCGCCTACCACCTCTTCCCGCAGACCGCCGGTCAGGAGCTCGACGACCTCACCCGCTGGGTCAACACCGTCCGCCCCGGCGAGGGTGACGAGTGGCTGCGCCTCAACGGCGCGGGGGAGAACCTCACCTGGGCCGCCGCCGACTTCGAGAACTTCACCGAGCCCAGGCCGCAACTGGGTGCCTACGAGAGCGAGTTCGAGAAGGCCGTCCGGATCCTCATGGAGAACGGCTGGGGCTTCCGCCTGCATGCCACCTACGACGAGACGATCCGCCGCGACCTCGCCGTCTTCGAGAAGCTCGCCGCCGAGGGCCTCTTCCCCCAGGGCAACCGCTGGCTCTTCGACCACGCCGAAACCGTCAGCCCCGAAAGCCTCGACCGCATCGCCGCCCTCGGCGGCGCCGTCTCCGTCCAGAACCGCCTGTCCTTCCAGGGCGAGGCCTTCGTCTCCCGCTACGGCGCCCCCGCCGCCGCCGAAGCGCCCCCGCTGCGCGCGATGCTCGACCGCGGGCTGACCGTCGCCGCGGGCACCGACGCCACCCGCGTCTCCTCCTACAATCCGTGGGTCGCCCTGCACTGGCTGGTCTCCGGCCGCGCCGTCTCCGGGCGGCGGCTCGCCGCCGAGCACAACCGCCTCAGCCGCGAACAGGCCCTGGAGCTCTACACCCTCGGCGGCGCCCGCCTCACCGGCGAGCAGGACGTCAAGGGCCGTCTGACGGTCGGCAGTTACGCGGACCTCGCGCTGCTCGACGCCGACTACTTCACCGTGCCCGAGGCCGACATCCCGCACATCGAGTCCGTGCTGACGGTCGTCGGCGGACGCATCGTCCACGCCACCGGGGAGCACCAGGGCCTGGCCCCGGAGCTGCCCGAGGTGACGCCCTCCTGGAGCCCGGTCACCCGCTTCGGCGGCTACCACGCCACCCCCGCCCCCAGTCTGGCCGCCGGGGTCCGCCAGGCCGAGGGCGTCCTGGAGGCCGTGGCGGCCTCCGGCGAGCAGCACGCCTGGCGCGCGGCCCGCGGCCTCGCCCTGCCCGGACAGTCCCAGCTGCCGACGGACCCCTGCTTCCTCTGATTCCCCGAGGCGCCGTCAGTTCCGCAGCGGGGCGCCGCCCCGGGCCGCTCGCCGAGGC
>NZ_JBHVJT010000161.1:0-3463 GCF_042798815.1 Kitasatospora sp. NPDC057738
CGCGGGCGAAGGCGCGGGCGCGGGGACGACCGGCGGGGCGCTCGGCGGCGGTGGCACCACCGGCCCCGGACGCTCCACCACGGTCGGCGCCGGCGGCCGCGCCGAGGCCGCCCGGCCGCCCGGCCAGTCGGCCAGCTCGGCGAGCCGCCGCTCGACCGAACGGGCGTCGGCCGGCCGGTCCGCCGGATCCTTCGCCAGCAGCTCCGCGACCAGCCCGGCCACCTGCGGCGGCAGCCCGAACTGCGCCGGGTCCAGCGGCGCCGGCGCCTCGTTGAGGTGCTGGTACATCAGCACCGGCGTCGAGTCCCCGCCGAACGGCCGTGCCCCGGTGAAGAGTTCGATCAGGACGCAGCCCAGCGCGTAGAGGTCGGCCCGCCCGTCCACCCGGCCGCCGGTCCAGCGCTCCGGCGCCATGTACGCCGGGCTGCCGACGATCGTCCCGGTGGTGGTCAGCCCGCCCGCGCCGGTGTCCAGCTGGGCGATGCCGAAGTCCAGCACCTTCAACTGCCCGGTGTCGGTGATCATCACGTTGTCCGGCTTGATGTCCCGGTGCACCATGCCCGCGTCGTGCGCGGCCGCCAGCGCTCCGCCGATCTGCCGCCCCCAGCGCAGGCTGAGCGCGGGCTCGGGCACCCCCGCCCGCAGCACCTCGGTGAGGGTGCGGCCGGTGAGCAGCTCCATCACCAGGTAGGTGACCTCCTCGCCGCCGAGCTCGCACTGCCCCAGGTCGTGCACCGTGACGATGTGCGGGTGCGAGAGGTTGCCGGCCGCACCGGCCTCCCGGACGAACCGCAGCGCGGCCTTCGCCCGGTCACCGCCGCGGTGCCCGATGACCTTGACCGCCACCGGCCGCCCCATCCGGGTGTCCCGGGCCCGCCACACCACCCCGAACCCGCCTTGCCCGAGCTTCTCCACCAGCTCGTACCGGCCGTCCAGGACGTCCCCGACTCGCACGCGCCCTCCCCTCCCGCCATGACGCCCAGACTCTACCGACGCAGTCCACCGCCCTTCCCCCCGCCGTCGCCCCTCCCCTCCTCCTCTCCCCCGGACCCCGGCCAGGTGGAAGGATGCAATCGAATCCCCGCGCGAACGCGGCGGTGCGAACCCAGCAGAGCCCGAGGAGAGCGGCCATGGCCAAGCAGGCCCCGCAGAGCGACCCGGCGCAGGACGCCCCCGAGGTGTCCGCGCCCCAGCACGCGGCCGCCGGACTGCCCGCCGTCGGCCACAGCCTGCGGATGGCCGCCGAGCAGATGGGCGCCCGCCGCACCCTGGCCACCCTGCGCAAGGTCAACCAGCAGAACGGCTTCGACTGCCCCGGCTGCGCCTGGCCGGAGCCGGACAAGCCGCACACCGCCGAGTTCTGCGAGAACGGCGCCAAGGCCGTCGCCGAGGAGGCCACCGAGCGGCGCGTCCACGCCGACTTCTTCGCCGCCCACCCGGTCGCCGACCTGGCCGAGCGCTCCGGCTACTGGCTGGGCCAGCAGGGCCGGCTCACCGCGCCGATGCTGCTCGACGAGGGCGCCACCCACTACACGCCGGTCTCCTGGGACGACGCCTTCGCGCTGATCGCCGAGGAGCTGAAGGCCCTGGACACCCCGGACGGCGCCGCCTTCTACACCTCCGGCCGGACCAGCAACGAGGCCGCCTTCGCCTACCAGCTGTTCGCCCGCCGGCTCGGCACCAACAACATGCCGGACTGCTCCAACATGTGCCACGAGTCCTCCGGCTCGGCGCTCACCGAGACGCTCGGCGTCGGCAAGGGCAGCGTCAGCCTGAAGGACCTCTACCAGGCCGACCTGATCATCGTGGCCGGCCAGAATCCGGGCACCAACCACCCCCGGATGCTCTCCGCGCTGGAGCGCGCCAAGCGGGCCGGCGCCACGATCGTCAGCGTCAACCCGCTGCCGGAGGCGGGCCTGGAGCGGTTCAAGAACCCCCAGCACGCGCGCGGGCTGGCCGGCCAGGGCACCAAGCTGACCGACCTCTTCCTGCAGATCCGCCTCGGCGGCGACCTCGCGCTGTTCCGCGCGCTGAACCGGATCGTCCTGGAGCGGGACGGCGTCGACCGCGACTTCGTCGCCGAACACTGCTACGGCTTCGAGGAGTTCGAGGCCCAGGCGCGCGGGACCGACCGCGACGAGGTGCTCGCCGCGACCGGTCTGCCCTGGGAGCAGATAGCAGAGCTCGGCGAGCTGGTGCTGAGGTCCGAGAAGATCATCGTCTGCTGGGCGATGGGCCTCACCCAGCACAAGCACGCCGTGCCGACCATCCGCGAGGTCGTCAACTTCCTGCTGCTGCGCGGCAACGTCGGCCGCCCCGGCGCCGGGGTCTGCCCGGTGCGCGGGCACAGCAACGTCCAGGGCGACCGGACGATGGGCATCTTCGAACGCCCCACCGCCGCCTTCCTGGACGCGCTGGGCGAGGAGTTCCGCTTCGAGCCGCCGCGCGAGCACGGCCTCGACTCGGTGGACACCATCCGCGCGATGCGCGACGGCAGGGTCGGGGTCTTCTTCGCGATGGGCGGCAACTTCGTCGCGGCCACCCCGGACACCGAGGTCACCGAGGCCGCGATGCGCCGCTGCCGGCTGACCGTCCACGTCTCCACCAAGCTCAACCGCTCGCACGTGGTCACCGGCGCCCGCGCCCTGATCCTGCCCACCCTGGGCCGCACCGACCGGGACGTCACCGCGCGCGGCGCCCAGTTCGTCAGCGTCGAGGACTCGATGGGCCAGGTGCACGCCTCCCGCGGCGGCCTGCGCCCGCCCGCCCCCGGGCTGCTCTCCGAGACCGCGATCGTCTGCCGGCTCGCCCGCGCCGTGCTCGGGCCGCAGGACACCGTGCCGTGGGAGGACTTCGCCGCCGACTACGACACCCTGCGGGACCGGATCGCCCGCGTCGTGCCGGGCTTCGAGGACTACAACGAGAAGGTCCGCCGCCCCGGCGGCTTCACCCTGCCGCACGGCCCCCGGGACACCCGCACCTTCCCGACCGCGACCGGCAGGGCCAACTTCTCCGTCAACCCGCTGACCGCCCCCGAGGTCCCGCCGGGCCGGCTGCTGCTCCAGACGCTGCGCTCGCACGACCAGTACAACACCACCGTCTACGGCCTCGACGACCGCTACCGCGGCATCAAGGGCGGCCGCCGGGTGGTCCTGGTCAACCCCGCGGACGCCGACGAGCTCGGGCTCACCGACGGCGGGTACGTCGACCTGGTCGGCGAGTGGAGCGACGGCGTGGAGCGCCGCGCCCCGCACTTCCGGGTCGTCCACTACCCCGTCGCCCGCGGCGGCGCGGCGGCCTACTACCCCGAGACCAACGTCCTGGTGCCGCTCGACTCCACCGCCGACATCAGCAACACGCCGACCTCCAAGGCCGTCGTGATCCGCTTCGCCCCCGACAGCGGCGCGTAGCCGCCGGCCGCCCCGGGCGGCACAGCACGCGGGCCGCCCCACGTCACCGGACG
>NZ_JBHVJT010000162.1:0-2311 GCF_042798815.1 Kitasatospora sp. NPDC057738
GCGGTTGGTTGTGTCCATGTTGGTGTCTTGGACCAGCTTGGATTGGTTGCGCAGCCGGCGGAAGGGGGGCCCCGCTCCGGCCGGCCCCGCGGAGGCGCCCGAGGTCAGCTGACGTCCGGGCCCGGGCCGTCCGCGACCGCGCCGAGGTACTGCTCGATCTGCTGCTGGTTCTCCACCAACCGCAGGCACAGGTGCCGCAGTTGGGCCATCTCCTCGGGGCTGAAGCCGCGGAACACGGCGGCCATCGCGCGCTCGGTGGGCACCCGGAACTCCTCCAGCCAGGCCAGACCTTCGGGCGTCGCGGTGACCAGCACCGCCCGCCGGTCGTTCGGGTCGGGGGAGCGGCGGGCCAGCCCCTCCCGCTCCAGGGTGTCCACCAGGCCGGTCGCGTTGCGCGGGCTCACCCCGCCGGCCCGGGCCAACTCGCCCACGGTCAGCCCCGCTTCACCCGCTTCACCCGCGGCCCCGAGCCGCACCAGCACATCCAGCGCCCCCGCGCTCAACCCCCGTCCCTGCGATCCGTGCGCCCGCAGCTTCTCCACCGCGTGGAACGCCGACCGTGCGGCGGCCGCGGCCTCCAGTGCCAGGGTGTCCCCGCCCTTGGTGAACGCGCCCATGGCCGTCCGCACCCTGCTGTCGTAGAGCCGGCCCTCGGCATCCCGCCCCAGCGGACCGGCCGACGACTCCATTGATTTATTTACCTGCTTCATAATGAAGTCATTCTGCACTTCGCGGGAATCCTGTCAAGGGGCGGCGGCCCGCCAACTCGGCCGCAGCGGAAGAGACTTCGGCGGAAGCCGGAGACGTGCTCGGCGGGAGCCCGTGGGCGTCGGGCCGCCGGGGGAGTGTCCTGTGCCGTGGGTCGGGCGGGGCCGTTGGAGTGTCGTGGGCCTGCTCCGGTCGAATGACCCCCACGGCAGTCGTCCGATATGTGTATCCGCTGGTCACTGCGGCGAGTCAGAGGCCGCGTCGGCCGGAGTGGGCGCCGTGTCGGTTGCGGCGGGATGTGGGGCGTGGCTCCCTGAGTCGGGGCGGGCCGATCGGTGCCGCCGCCACCTCAACCGGAAACTCCGCGGAGGAGATTTTCATGCGTGCTCTCAAGCGTGTCCTGGCCGTCGGTTCCCTCGCCGTCCCGCTCGTGATCGGCTGCGCCGGCCTGGCCTCGGCCCACGACGGCCTGGACGCGAGCTGGGGCAAGGGTCAGTTCATCGCCAATCAGAACGGTGCCGGTGTCGCCGGTTCCGAGTCCTCCGCCGGTCCCGGCGGCGTCTCGCACATCGACTTCTGGATCTGGGCGGACGACAACGGCGTCTCCGGCTCCTTCACGGGTTCGAGTGCCACCTGGAACCACGGGTGACAGTGAGTGACATAGGTTGCGAATCCCCCCGGAGTTCCCGCGAACTCCGGGGGGATTCGCCTGTGCCCGAAGCGGCGGTCCCGCCGTTCCGCGGGCTCGGAGGTCCCGGCCAACTGTTCCCGTACGGCGGGCCGTTGTATCGAGCCGTTCGCATGATGACTCCGTCGAGGGGCGGCTCCGCAGGGGTGGTCCGCGACAGGGGCCCGGTGGCGACGGAGGGTGGCGCGGAGTGACGCAGAGTGCTCCAGCCGACTGATCCTGTCAGATAGGCATACGAACGGTATTTCCGCTGGTGGGGGCGGCGATTCTGACGGGACGTGAGGCCGGACGGGTCGCGGTGCCGGTTGCGGCGGGATCCGGGGCGTGGCTCTCTGAATCGCGGCGGGGCTGAACGGCACCGCCACTCAACCCAGAAACTCCGTGGAGGAGATTTTCATGCGTGCTCTCAAGCGAGTCGTGGCTGTCGGCGCCCTCACCGTTCCGCTCATGCTCGGCTGCGCCGGCCTGGCCTCGGCTCACGGCGACATCGACGCGAACTACGGCAAGGGCTTCTTCACTGCCAACGAGGACGCCGCCGCCCTCGCGGCGGTCGAGTCCCACGTCGGCCACGACGGTGTCTCGCACGCCAGCTTCTGGATCATTGCGGAAGACGAGGGCGTCACCGGCTCCTTCACGGGTGCGGGTGCCACCTTCAACGACGAGGACGTCGCCCCCGCCGCCGCCCCGGCGGCCGAGGCTGCCGCTCCCGCGGCCGAGGCTCCCGCGGCCGTCCCGGCGACCGAGGTTGCTCCTGCCGCTGTCCCGGCGGCCGAGGTTGCGCCCGCGGCCGTCCCGGCGACCGAGGTTGCTCCTGCCGCTGTCCCGGCGGCCGAGGTTGCGCCCGCGGCTGCCGCTCCGGCGGCCGAGGCTCCGGCTGCCGCCGCCCCCGCCGCTGCCGCGCCCGCGGCCGAGGCG
>NZ_JBHVJT010000163.1:0-2271 GCF_042798815.1 Kitasatospora sp. NPDC057738
GGACTTTGGGGGGCCCTTTCTTCCCCCGGGGTTTTGGGGGAACGGCAGGGCCTCACGGCGTTGCCTGGGGAGCTGCTCAGCTCTTGTCGGCGGCGGCCTCGGCGCCAGCGTCGGCGGCCTTCGGCTCGGCCTCGGCGGCCTTGGTGTCCTCGGCCTCGGCCTTGGTGTCGGCCTTGGCGTCCTGGACCTCCTGGACGCGCTCGGGGACGACGCCGTCGAAGTCCTCGTCGATCTCGAGGTCGTCCTCGTCGTAGAACTCCTCGACGTCCTCCTCGTCCTCGAAGATCACGCGGTCGTCGGCGTTGTCGCCGCCACCGCGCTTCTTCGCCGGCGCATCCGTCGACTCGGTCTCGTCCTCGGCCAGCTCCGGGTCGAGCGTGTCGATGAACTCCACGCCGTCGATCTCGGCCAGCCGCTCCGAGGCGTTGGTGGTGCCGTCGGTGTCGGCCTCTGCGGCCTTGGCGAACCAGTCACGGGCCTCGTCGGCCCGGCCGGCTGCGATCAGGGCCTCGGCATAGGCGTACCGCAGGCGCGCGGTCCACGCGTGCACGGCGCTGGAAGCCAGCTCCGGGCTCTGCAGCGTCACCACGGCAGCGTCGAACTGCTCCATGTCGCTGCGGGCACCGGCCGCCACGAGACGCATCTCGACCTGGCCGGCCTTGTCCAGCTGCTTCACCTCGGGCTCACCGGCCATCGCCAGCGCCCGCTCCGGGCGGCCCAGACCGCGCTCGCAGTCGGCCATCACCGGCCACAGGTCCACCCGGCCGGTCATCCGACGGGCGGCGCGGAACTCGGTCAGCGCCTCGGAGTAACGCTGCGTCATGTACGAGGCGAAACCGGCCGCCTCACGGACAGCCGCCACGCGGGAGGCCAGACGGAGCGCGACGCGCGAGTACTGGTAGGCCTCCTCCGGCTCGCTGTCGAGCATGCGGGCCACCATCACCAGGTTGCGGGCGACGTCGTCCGCAAGGGTCTTGGGCAGGCTCTTGAGCTCCTGGCGCACGTCCGCGTCCAGCTCGAAGCCGGTGATGTCCTCCGGGATCGGCAGACGCTTGACGGGCTCGTAGTTGCCCCGGCGGTCGTCGTAGCCACCGCGGTCGCCGCCGCGGTCGTCACGGTCACGGCCGTAGCCGCCGCCCTGGCGGTCGTCACGACGGAAACCGCCGCGGTCGCCACCACGGTCGTCACGACGGAAACCACCCCGGTCACCGCCGGACGGACGGTCGTCACGGCGGAAGCCACCACCGGAGGGGCGGTCGCCGCGGTCACGGTTGAAGCCACCGCCGGACGGGCGGTCGTCACGACGGAAGCCGCCGCGGTCGCCACCACGGTCGTCACGGTCACGGCCGTAGCCACCACCGGACGGGCGGTCGTCACGACGCGGACGGTCGTCACGGTCGTCACGACGGAAACCACTCGGGCGGTCGTCGCGACGGAAGCCACCACCGGTCGGGCGGTCACCGCGGTCACGGTTGAAGCCACCACCGGACGGGCGGTCGTCACGACGGAAGCCGCCGCGGTCGCCACCACGGTCGTCACGGTCACGGTTGAAACCGCCACCGGAGGGACGGTCATCACGACGGAAGCCACCGCGGTCGTCGCGGTCACGGCCGTAGCCACCACCGGAGGGGCGGTCACCGCGGTCACGGTTGAAACCGCCACCGGACGGGCGGTCGTCACGACGGAAGCCACCACCGGTCGGGCGGTCACCGCGGTCACGGTTGAAACCGCCACCGGAGGGACGGTCATCGCGTCGGAAGCCACCGCGGTCGTCACGGTCACGGCCGTAGCCACCACCGGACGGACGGTCGTCACGACGCGGACGGTCGTCACGGTCATCACGACGGTAACCACCGGACGAACGGTCGTCACGGCGGTCATCGCGACGGGAGCCGCCACGGTCGTTGGACCAGCCCCCGCGGGACCGGGGCTCGTAGCCTCGGCCGTCGTCCGATCGGCGCTCGGGACGGTCCTGGGGCTCGTTCGACATCGTGGTGACTCCTTCTGCTGCTTCAGCTCCACCGCGGACGGAGCATCATGCGACTCTGCTCCCGCCACGCGGTTTCGACGCCGGCCTGCTGGCCTGCGTACCTTCTCCATTGTCCGGCATGCCAGGACCGTCCGCGTCTGGGCGGAAGTCCCGTTCTGCCGGTCTTCTTCACGTTCGCAAAACACAAAAAGGCCGCGGCCCCAGCGAGTCGCTGGGGCCGCGGCCTTGAATAATTGTTCGGCGGCGTCCTACTCTCCCACAGGGTCCCCCCTGCAGTACCA
>NZ_JBHVJT010000164.1:0-2109 GCF_042798815.1 Kitasatospora sp. NPDC057738
CGCCCGACCCGCGCCGGACCTCGACGCGCAGCTTCTCGTACAGGCCCGCCGGGTCGGTCTCGGCCTCCGGCCCGTACAGGCGGCGCAGGCCGCCGGGGCCGGTCGGGGCGATGCCGCCGCCCGCGTGGGCCGGGCAGCCGGGCGGCGGGGCGGCGGGCGACGAGGGGCCGGCGGGGGTGGCGGGTTCGGGGAACGGGGTGGTCACGGGGGTCTCCGGTCGCGGGTGGGTTCGGTGACGGGCGGTCGGTGGGGGTGGTAAGGACGGACCGTCGGCTCAGCCGGTGGACGGGGCGGCCAGCTCGTACAGGTAGTGCATCAGGGTCATCAGGGTGTCCCGGCTGGACTCCCGGCTGCGCGCGTCGCACGCGACGATCGGCACCTCGGGCGGCAGGTCCAGCGCGTCCCGGACCTCGTCGAGCGGGACGGGCGGCGCCTCCGGGAAGCCGTTGACGGCCACCACGAAGGGCACGCCGCGCTCCTCCAGACGCCCGATCACCTCGAAGCTGACCTCCAGCCGGCGGGTGTCCACCAGCACCACCGCGCCCAGGGCGCCCTCGAACAGGCCGTTCCAGAGGAACCAGAACCGCTCCTGGCCGGGGGTGCCGAAGACGTAGAGCACGAGCCGGTCGCTGATGCTGATCCGGCCGAAGTCCATGGCCACGGTGGTGGAGGTCTTCTGCTCGACCCCGGTCGGGTCGTCCACCCCGACCCCGGCCTGGGTCATGGTCTCCTCGGTGGTCAGCGGGCGGATCTCGCTGACCGCGCCGACCAGCGTCGTCTTGCCGACACCGAAGCCGCCGACCACCACCACCTTGACCGCCGTGGTGACGGTGTCCGGCAGCAGGTCCGAACCGGCCGGCCCCACCACCGTGTCAGAGCCGCTGAAGTCCATGGATCACCGCCTCCAACAGGGCACGGTCGGGAAGCTCCGCCGCGGGCACGGCGGAACTGCGGGCCTCGATCAGCCCGTCGTCGAGCAGGTCCGCCAGCAGGACGATGACCACGCTGACGGGCAGCTCCAGGTAGGCGGAGACCTCCGCCACCGAGAGCGGGGACCGGCACAGCCGCAGGATGGCGGCCTGCTCCGGCTGGTGGGCGGGGGTCGGCTCCGCACGGGAGACGATCAGGGTGACCAGGTCGAAGACCCCCGGTCCGGAGGGGCCGCTGCGGCCCCGGGTGATGACGTACAGCCGGTCGGGCTCGGGGCCGTCCCAGCCACCCTTCTCGGCCGTCATGCCATCGCCTCGCTGTGCTCGTTCATGTGCCCGTCCCGCCGTGGCAGCCCACCGCGGCAGGCCGGGCCGGGTGCCGGTTCACGCGACCGCCTCGGGATTGCGCGGCGGGGTGGACAGGTGCTCGCCGATCCGGGCGACCAGGTCGCGCATCTGGTGGCTCACCAGCCCGGCGTCCACGCCCTCGTCGGCGAGCACCGCGAGATAGGCGCGGTCACCGGCCGCCATCAGGTAGAAGTAGCCGCCGTCCACCTCGATCACCACCAGCCGCATCGAGCCGTCGCCGTGCGGGAACTCGTGGCCGATCGCGCCGGCCAGGCTCTGCAGCCCGGCGCAGGCGGCGGCGAGGCGGTCGGCGGTGTCCGGGTCGGTGCCGTACTGGGCGATCCGCAGGCCGTCGGCCGACAGCACGATGACGTGGCGCACGCACGGGACGCTGTCCGCGAGGTCGTTGAGGATCCAGTCCATGTTGTTGCGGTGCGGAATCACTGCTCGCCCTTCCCTGCCGTGTCTTCACTGGTGTGCGCGGCGCTCGTGTGTCCGGCACCCGCCTGTCCGGTACCCGTCCGTCCGGCACCCGCCCACCCGGGGTCGGTCCGTCCGGGGCCCGTCCGTCCGGGGCCCGTGGCGCGTCCGGCGTCGGTGGTGCGCCCGCCGTCGGTGGCGGCTCCGGTACCCGCCGGGCCGGACGGGCCCGGTCCGGTGCCCTTGATGCCGTCCATGAACGCCTCCAGCCACAGGCCCGGCTGCTTCGGCTCCTTGGCGGGGCCCGTCGCCCGGGCCGGCGGCCCCGCCACCGGCCCGGCGGGCTGCGCCACCGGCCCGGCGGGCTGCGCGGTGGCGCGCGCGGCCCCGCCGAAGCCCCGCGGCATCATCG
>NZ_JBHVJT010000165.1:0-1838 GCF_042798815.1 Kitasatospora sp. NPDC057738
GGCCGTGACTGCGTGCCTTTTGAAGAATGAGCCTGCGAGTTTGCGGTGTGTAGCGAGGTTAACCCGTGTGGGGTAGCCGTAGCGAAAGCGAGTCCGAATAGGGCGGTTGAGTTGCATGCCCAAGACCCGAAGCGGAGTGATCTAGCCATGGGCAGGTTGAAGCGCGGGTAAGACCGTGTGGAGGACCGAACCCACCAGGGTTGAAAACCTGGGGGATGACCTGTGGTTAGGGGTGAAAGGCCAATCAAACTCCGTGATAGCTGGTTCTCCCCGAAATGCATTTAGGTGCAGCGTCACGTGTTTCTTGCCGGAGGTAGAGCACTGGATAGGCGATGGGCCTTACCGGGTTACTGACCTTAGCCAAACTCCGAATGCCGGTAAGTGAGAGCGTGGCAGTGAGACTGTGGGGGATAAGCTCCATGGTCGAGAGGGAAACAGCCCAGAACACCGACTAAGGTCCCTAAGCGTGTGCTAAGTGGGAAAGGATGTGGAGTCGCAGAGACAACCAGGAGGTTGGCTTAGAAGCAGCCACCCTTGAAAGAGTGCGTAATAGCTCACTGGTCAAGTGATTCCGCGCCGACAATGTAGCGGGGCTCAAGCACATCACCGAAGTCGTGTCATTGCAGCATATAGGGCCAACGCCTGCTGTGATGGGTAGGGGAGCGTCGTGTGCCGGGTGAAGCGGCGGTGGAAACCAGTCGTGGACGGTATACGAGTGAGAATGCAGGCATGAGTAGCGATACAAGAGTGAGAAACTCTTGCGCCGATTGACCAAGGGTTCCTGGGTCAAGCTGATCTGCCCAGGGTAAGTCGGGACCTAAGGCGAGGCCGACAGGCGTAGTCGATGGACAACGGGTTGATATTCCCGTACCCGCTTTGAAGCGCCAACGCTGAACCTCTTGATGCTAAGCCCGTGAAGCCGTCCCGGAGCCTTCGGGCAAAGGGAAGTGGTGGAGCCGGTGACCCAACGGGGTAGTAGGTGAGCGATGGGGTGACGCAGGAAGGTAGTCCAGCCCGGGCGGTGGTTGTCCCGGGGTAAGGGTGTAGGCCGAGTGATAGGCAAATCCGTCACTCATTGAGGCTGAGACCTGATGCCGAGCCGATTGTGGTGAAGTGGATGATCCTATGCTGTCGAGAAAAGCCTCTAGCGAGTTTCATGGCGGCCCGTACCCCAAACCGACTCAGGTGGTCAGGTAGAGAATACCGAGGCGTTCGGGTGAACTATGGTTAAGGAACTCGGCAAAATGCCCCCGTAACTTCGGGAGAAGGGGGGCCATTCCTGGTGACGAGTCTTGCACTCCGAGCTGGGGGTGGCCGCAGAGACCAGCGAGAAGCGACTGTTTACTAAAAACACAGGTCCGTGCGAAGCCGTAAGGCGATGTATACGGACTGACGCCTGCCCGGTGCTGGAACGTTAAGGGGACCGGTTAGCTTGGATTCGTCCAGGCGAAGCTGAGAACTTAAGCGCCAGTAAACGGCGGTGGTAACTATAACCATCCTAAGGTAGCGAAATTCCTTGTCGGGTAAGTTCCGACCTGCACGAATGGCGTAACGACTTCTCGACTGTCTCAACCATAGGCCCGGTGAAATTGCATTACGAGTAAAGATGCTCGTTTCGCGCAGCAGGACGGAAAGACCCCGGGACCTTTACTATAGCTTGATATTGGTGTTCGGTTCGGCTTGTGTAGGATAGGTGGGAGACTTTGAAGCCTTGACGCCAGTCTTGGTGGAGTCGTCGTTGAAATACCACTCTGGTCGTGCTGGATGTCTAACCTGGGTCCGTGATCCGGATCAGGGACAGTGTCTGGTGGGTAGTTTAACTGGGGCGGTTGCCTCCT
>NZ_JBHVJT010000166.1:0-771 GCF_042798815.1 Kitasatospora sp. NPDC057738
TTACAGCATCTTTTGAAACTCTTCCAAATTCATTGTGTTTTGTAAAATGTTCGGCTAATAACTCTAGCTTTTTAAATGTTTCAACAGTAATTCGAGGTCCAATTTGTTTTTTCTCTTCCATCCAAACACACTCCTAACAAGTTGTTAACATAATTCTAACATTGGAAATAATAGAATTCAAGAACAGAAAAAAGAAGCACACTCGGAATGATATTTCGTTTCCTTTTGATTCCGAGCCTCCACCCCTTACAATCCCCAAAGGCAACCGACAAGGGAAAATTCGTCCCTTATCGGCACCTCCGGAAATTGTACAGCAAGGGGTCACTCCCAATAAAAAGACTACGACATATAAAACAGGTTTAGCTTCAGAGAAAAAGAGCATAAGGAAACTCGGTGCCACCCTAAAAAAAAGGGTGTCAAACAGGCTGTGCCTGTTGAGTTTCTATGCTCTTAGAACAGGTGCCGTTTTTGAAGCCAAAGATATAGCATAGATACCCCATAGATATAGCAGGGATATACCAAAATATCTCTAGAGATACGGGTATCTATGCTATATCTCTCTACAAGATTCCTCCACACGCTTGACGGAAATGCTTCAGCATTTTAGCACTCACTCGACAGAGTGTATAAGTGCGCCATTCGGAATTTCAAAGCTTCAAATTTCACAGAGAGTGCCCATTTATACACACCCCCTAAATCGTGGTGTGACAATGGGTTCTCGCCGGCTCGAAATCGGTTTGTCATTCTGACAAATAACTCTTCGGGAAATAA
>NZ_JBHVJT010000166.1:781-1656 GCF_042798815.1 Kitasatospora sp. NPDC057738
GGCTCCATAAAGAGGAACCGTTTTGCTTCAAAAATCACGTTTTGTGTTATACTGGAGAAACGAAATTGTGTTTTCAAAATTGTCATTTTCGACATGATAACTTCTCTCGTAGTGTGGTTTTGCCGAACCCACTACTTTTTTTATGTCTCCGAACTTCATTTCTTCCCGTTCCGGCTTAACAATCCCTTTTGATTTTCGATACATATTCATTCCGGAAGGATACATGTGCAGCCGTCCGCCTTTTAAAAATTTCTTTTCCCGACCTTCTACGATCTTTGTTTGCACCTCACAGCCCTCTGAAGCCACTTTTAAGGCTGTTTCCCTGTCTTGGACATCTTCTAGGTCTATATCAGTCAAATAAGCGCTCAAATAGGCTCCTATGTTGTCTATATCCTTTAATGACTTGATTGTTACAAATCCTAAACCCCATAGACTCCTTAATTCAGCATTTTTAATATAAATCTTATCCAAATCATTAAAGCGCATTAAAACATGACAATGCCAGGCTCCACGTCCTTGTGGCTCTACCACCGATAAATAATCTATCGAACTTTCTTTCTTGTATTTATAACGCAACCTGTCGATAAAATTTTGAAAATCACTATAAAGTTTTTTCGTGTCCGTCATATTTTTCTTGTATGTCAAAGTTATATGTAATTCATTTGGCCGTCCTATAAAATTGTTATTTATCAAATAACGCAGCTTCTTAAAGGTTTGTCTCAAAGAATTATAATTTTCCTGCCGATTTTCCGAATGCTCGAACTCCCGGATCTCCCCAGTAGAGAGGTCTACAAACCTATCCTTGTCCAATTTTTTGATATTATTTTTCCGGTTCATCTTCTCCATATGCTGAACTTCAATGACGTGATTCATAG
>NZ_JBHVJT010000167.1:0-1471 GCF_042798815.1 Kitasatospora sp. NPDC057738
GCTTTTTTTCGGCTTCGCCAAGGGCAGAGTCGCCAACGGCATCGTGACGCCACGGCCCCTGCATGGGAAGTCGGCCGAGCCGACTTCCCATGCAGAACCAGGAGAAGAAGCACGGCCACTGAAGTAGGCCGGATTTGATTCGGTGTCGTCCAGCCCCCCCCCCCCCCGCCGAACGAGTTCGGCGGGGGGGCTGCGCAGGCGGGCTTGGCGAGGCGAATGGTTTGGCTGGTTGCACGACGCCAAGGACTCCTGCTCGGTTTCCGACATAACGTCGGAAATCGGACGCGTTTGACGCGAGTAGCATGCGGTCAACACCTCGTCAGATGCCGGGAGTTGGCTTATGAGCACACTGGTGGTGGGGTCGCGGGCCAGTCACCTGGCGCGGGCTCAGGTCACGGAGTTCCTGGCACCGCTGCGGGAGCGCTTCCCCGACGTGGTCTTCCGCCAGCGAGTGATCACGGAAGCCGGTGACCAGGACCGCAGGTCGGCCCTGAGGGATGTCTCGGAGCGCGGCGGTGGCTCGGCGTTCTCGGTGAACCAGGTGAACGCGCTGGTGTCCGGCGAGGTCGACGTGATCGTGCACTCGCTCAAGGACCTGCCGACCGCGAACCCGCCCGGCCTGATCCTCCTGCCCCCGCCCACCCGCGCGGACGTTCATGACGCGCTGTGCGGCAGCACTCTGGCCGGCCTCCCGCAGGGCGGCAGGATCGGCACGTCGGCGTCGCGCCGGATCGCCCAGCTGCTGCACGTCCGCCCGGACCTGGTACCGGTAGAGATCCGGGGGAACGTCCCGACCAGGCTCGGCAAGCTCCGGACGCAGCAGCTGGACGCCGTGATCCTGGCGGCCGCCGGGATCAAACGGCTCGGCCGCAGCGAGGAGATCAGCGAGATCCTTCCGATCGGGCCGTTTCCCCCGTCGCCCGGGCAGGGCGCGCTGGGCATCCAGATCCGGGAGGACAACGAGTCGGCCCGAGAGCTCCTGGCCGGTTCCGGTGACCCGGTGACCGACGCGGAGGTGCGGGCCGAGCGGGCGATGCTGGCGGAGCTCCACGGCGGATGCTCGGTACCGGTCGGCGCCTTCGGCAAGGCCGACGGCGACGTGCTGACCCTGCACGGGCAGGTCACCTCCGTGGACGGCAGCCGGCAGGTGGAGGCCAGCCTCTCCGGCCCGCCGAGCGAGCCGGAGAGGCTGGGTGTTCAGGTGGCGAGCCTCCTGCTGGACCAGGGCGCGGAGGGCATCCTGGCAGAGGTCCGGCCCACAGTCGCCGCATAGGCCCGTAGGCCGGCCAGGTCCAGGGCCGCATAGGTGATGATCCGGTCCGCACCGGCCCGCTTGAGCATGGTGAACAGCTCCGCCAGCGGGCGGAAGTCCCGCCGACCTGCCCGTGGGCCCGCCCGTCGCCGCCTTGTGCGCAGGAAGTCGGCCCGGCCGACTTCCTGCGCAGGGGGGGCTGAAACCGCCATGCTCGCC
>NZ_JBHVJT010000169.1:0-1249 GCF_042798815.1 Kitasatospora sp. NPDC057738
CGGGTGGGGGGAAGCCGGCACGGAGGGGGTCTCTGTGGTGGCTGCTCCTTGTTGTGGTCCCGGTGAGTGCGGCGCGGACGGGAGAGCCAGGCACAGGGCTGCTGCGATGCAGGCCGCGGCCGCGCCCAGGGCGTGTCGGCGGTGGCGGCGCCGGTCGGCGCGCCGGCGGATCTCCGCAGCGGGCAGGGTCGGTGCGGGCATCTGCGTGCCGAGCAGCCGCAGCCGGTCGGCGAGGGTGTCGTGGATGGGGTCAGACACGGAGCTTTCCTTCCTCGCCGGCCGGGGTCAGGTCGGCGAGTCTGGCCGCGAGCGCGGCCCGGCCGCGGGCGAGGCGGCTCTTGACGGCGCTGACGCTGGCGCCGGTATCGGCCGCGACCTGCTCGACGGAGAGATCGCACATGTGGTGCAGGACCAGGGCGCTCCGCTGTGCCTCGGGCAACTCGCGGAGCGCGGCGACCAGCATCAGGTGCTCCTCGGTGGGCGGCTCGACGGTGGGTGGTTCCTGGCGGTGGTGGCGTCCGGCCAAGTGCAGGCCCCGGGCCAGACGTCGCCAGCGGGAGAGGGCCAGCCGCCGGGCCGTGGTCCGGATCCATGCCTCCGGGGCGTTGCCCGGGTCGAAGGTACGCCTTCGGTCCCACGCGCGGATGAAGGCCTCCTGGACCACGTCCTGCGCTTCGGACCAGTTGCCGGTTATCGCGTAGAGCTGCCCGGTCAGGCGGGAGAAGGACGCCGCGTAGAACGCGTCGAACTCCTGTGGCGTCATCAAGGGCCTCTCTTCCGGGGCTGTCCGTCAGCTCGCGGCACAGGCGGTGCGCGAGGAAGCACTCCTCGGCCGCGGCGGCGGATCCGTGCGTCCTGGGCGGAGCCTCCCGCCCTGTACGCACGAGCCCCGTCCCGGCGTTGCGCCCACGGACTATGACGTGGATCACGTGTGCGGGGTGCGACCCGCCGGGCGCCGGGAGGCGTACAGGGGTGCTGGCATCAACCGGACGCCCGCAGGAAAGGACACGGATTCATGCGTATCCGCCCGATCATGCTCATCGCCGCCACCGTCACCGCCGCGGCCATCGCGACCGCGGGGGGAATGGCCACTGCCGCACCCGGCACCTCCACGCCCACCCCCACGGCCCAAGGCAAGCCCTCCGGTGCGCCCACCGCCACGCCCACCGCCACGGCCTCCGACGCCGGCTCGGCCGACGCCTCGGTGATCCCCGGCGGCGGCTCGGCCGTCACCGGTGCGACTGCTACC
>NZ_JBHVJT010000170.1:0-1193 GCF_042798815.1 Kitasatospora sp. NPDC057738
GGCGCCTTCGCCCGGTCCAACCGGGTGACCGTCAACACGGTGGTGCAGGGCGCCTGGACGCTGCTGCTCTCCCGCTACGGCGGAGGCGATGACGTGGTCTACGGCTCGATCATGTCCGGCCGGCACGACGGGCTGCCCGAGGCGGAGTCCATGATCGGCTTGTTCATCAACACCCTGCCGGTCCGTGCCCGGGTGCGGCCCGAGCTCCCGGTGGCCGAGTGGCTTCGTGAACTCCAGGCCGAGCACGTCGAGTTGCGGCAGTACGAGTACACCTCGCTGGTGGACGCCCAGCGGTGGAGCGCCGTTCCCAAGGGCGAGCAGCTCTTCCGGTCGATCCTCGTCTTCCAGAACTTCCCCGGCCTGGGCGAGGACGAACTGCCCGACGGACTCGTCCGCACCTCCCGCCTCGACGTGGAGCGGACCGGCTACCCCATCACGGCCATCGTGTACGACAGCGAGCGGCTCAAGGTGAACATCTCCTACGACAAGGGCCTTTTCCGGCATGCGGAGGTCGAGCGTCTGGTCGGGCACTTCGTGGAGCTGCTGTCGTCGCTGGTGGCCGATCCAACGGCGCTGGTGGGCGAGTTGGAGATGCTGAGCGCGGCGGAGCTGCGGGCGCTGTCGGCGGAGTGGGGTGGTGGTGGGGCGCGCGTCGACGACGCGGCGACGCTGCACGGTCTGGTGGCGGAGCGGGCGCGGGAGTGTCCGGACGCGGTGGCCGTGGTCTTCGGCGAACAGTCCCTCACGTACGGTGAGTTGAACGCCCGGGCGAACCGTCTCGCCCACCACCTCACCGGGCGCGGGATCGCCGCCGGTGCTCTGGTGGGGGTGTGCCTGGAACGCGGACCCGACCTGGTGGTCGCCCTGCTGGGCGTGCTGAAGGCCGGCGGCGCGTACGTACCGCTGGATCCCGAATACCCGGCGGACCGGCTGGCGTTCCTGGTGCAGGACACCTCCGCCCCGGTGGTCGTGACGCGGGCAGAACTGCTCCACCGGCTCCCGCAGACAGGCTTCACCCCCGTATGCGTCGACTCCGACCAGGAGCTGATCGCGCAGGAACCGGAAGGCGATCCTGTCTCGTCGGCGACGCCCGATGATCTCGCGTACGTCATCTACACCTCGGGCTCGACGGGTGTGCCCAAGGGTGTGCTGGTCGAGCACCGCAGTGTGGTGAACCGGCTGCGGGGCACGGA
>NZ_JBHVJT010000171.1:0-1090 GCF_042798815.1 Kitasatospora sp. NPDC057738
GAGACCAAGGCGCCGCTCGACCCGGAGCAGCCGCCCTGCCTGGACGCCCGCAAGGGCCTCGGCCCCAGGCCGATCAACAACAAGTACGAGATGAAGTACATCAACATCGACCCGGGCTCGGTCGGCCCGCTCGGTGACGCGATCTACTCCGCCAGCTCCGCCGACCTCGGCCTGATCGACGGCTCCCAGGTCAAGTACGCCCGGCTGTACTGGGGCGGCACCCGCGGCATCGACGACGTCGTGCTGCCGGAGAACCAGATCGACGAGGTGTACCTGAAGGTCCCGGGCGAGCCCGAGTACCGCAACATCGCCAACGACCAGCCCTCCATCGGCTACATCACCACCGACGTGGAGAGCAGCTACCAGGCCTCCGCCGACATCACCGACCTGGTCAGGCAGGCCGGCAACGGCACCTACACCGTCGCCAACATGGACTCGGTGGTGAAGCCGCACAGCTGGGGCGGCTGGACGATCGTGGTCGCCTACGAGAACGAGTGCAAGCCTTTCCGGCACGTCCACCTGTGGGACGGCTTCCGGGTCGAGCTGCCCGACAGCCCGCCGCGCGAGTTCGACCTCACCGGGCTGCAGACCCCGGCCGCCGGCCCGGTGGCGGGCAAGCTCGGCTTCGTGGTCTACGACGGCGACCTCAAGTGGACCGGCGACACCCTCGCCATCAAGTCCACCAACGGCCCCCTGGCACTCTTCTCGGACCTCAACCACGCCTCCAACGACGCGTTCAACTCCACCATCGAGGAGCTCACCCCGGCCGACCAGTTCGTCCGCACCCCGTACAACCGCAACAACTTCGGCTACGACTCCAACCGCTGGGACATCTCGCCGTTCCTGCGCAACGGGGACACCGACATCAAGGTGCTGTTCGACACCGACAAGGACGGCTACGACCTCGGCGTCTTCTACGCCTACGTCAACCTGGACGGCTCCACCGAGGGCTGATCCCCCGTCGCACCACGGCGCCGCTGCCGCCCCACCCGCACCGCGCGGGTCGGCAGCGGCGCCGCCGCGTCCCGGCCCCGGTCGGCGCCGCGCAGCAGCCGCTCGCAGGGGCGCTCCACCCAGCGGTACAGCATAC
>NZ_JBHVJT010000172.1:0-1016 GCF_042798815.1 Kitasatospora sp. NPDC057738
CCGCTGCGTGCCGAGGAGAGATGACCGGTCAGCTCACTGGCCTGCTCCCACAGGCCCCACGCCAGCGACTGGCCGGCCCGGCCGGAGGCCGTGCGACGGGCCGCCAGCGCGTCCAGGAAGGCGTTCGCGGCCGCGTAGTTGGCCTGCCCACCCGAACCGAACGTCGCCGCCACCGACGAGTACAGCACGAACAACGGCAGCTCCAGATCCGCCGTCAACTCGTCCAGGTTCACCGCCGCGTCCACCTTCGGACGCAGCACCGCCGCCAGACGCTCCGGCGTCAGGGCGCCGAACACCCCGTCGTCCAGCACACCCGCCGCATGCACCACACCCGTCAACGGACGGGAAAGACCGTCCAGCACCCGCGCCAGGGCCGTACGGTCGGCCGCGTCGCACGCGACCACGTCCGCCTCGGCACCCAACTCGCCCAAATCGGCGAGCAGTTCGCTCACCGCCGGACTGTCCGCGCCACGACGGCTCAACAGGGTCAGATGCCGCACACCGTGCACGGCCGCCAGGTGCCGGGCCAACAGCCCGCCCAGCGTCCCCGTACCACCCGTGATCAGCACCGTGCCACCGGCATCCAACTCCACCGGAGTCTCCGCCAGTTGCAGGGAAGAGGCCCGCACCAGACGCGGCACCGACACCTCGCCACCCCGGATCGCCACCTGCGGCTCACCACCGACGACCACCGCCGGCCACAACTCCACCGAACCGACCAGCGGATCCACATCCGGATCCAGATCCACCAGCACGATCCGGTCCGGGTTCTCCGTCTGCGCCGAACGCAACAGACCCCACACCGCCGCCTGCACCGGATCAGCCCCACCAGCGGCAGGAACCGCAACCGCCCCACGCGTCAGCACCACCAGGCGCGAAGAGCCGAAACGCTCCTCCGCCAACCACTCCTGCACCACACCCAGCACCCGGGCCGTCAACGCATACACATCGCCCTCGACCGGCACCGGCAGCACCACCACCGGCGGCACCGCCAACCCACCGGCCTCCAACTCCCC